>JBBRGG010000008.1:0-30703 GCA_038240875.1 Phycisphaerales bacterium
AGCTCGATGGAGACGTTCATCTTTGATAACCGCCCGCAGTGGGCGCGGATGACCCAGCGCGTGATGGGTGACGACGCCGGGCCTTATTTGCAGATCCAGCGTGGCGGGTTTGCCTCGCGCGGGACGGCTGTTCTCTTCGACATCGGCGTGCGCGACACCTTCGCTATCGCGGCCCACGAAGGTTGGCACCAATACACGCAGCAGACCTTTCGCGTGCCGCTCCCGATCTGGCTCGAAGAAGGCGTGGCGACGTACATGGAAGGGTTCCGCTGGGACGCGTTGCGAGGCAGATCGTCCGCCGCGAACGACGCGATCCAAGGTCCGCTGGCTCCGCCACGCTTTACGCCTTGGTATAACTGGGAACGATTCGTGACGCTGGTGCGTGCGGCTCGGGCGAATCGGTTGATGCCACTGACCGAGCTTGTGTCAACATCGCCACAAGATCTAGTAGACATTGGTGGCGATCGAGCCCTGCTGTATTACGCGCAGGTCTGGGCACTCACGCTGTATTTGGCCGAAGGCGAGAAAGGCACGATGCGCGGCGACCTGCAAACTCTTCTTCAAGACGCAGCAAATGGCGCGATGGCGACCAAGGTTTCAAGCGTTGTGGGTGATCGTGCAGCGCGTTCGTCACTGCTGCGCCGGCGCGGCGACGGGGTGTTGCGGACCTACTTCGCCAAGGACGCCGCAGCGATGAACGAAGGGTATATGGCCTTCGTCGCCGCCATCGCCAAGCCTGGCGCACGCCAGTGGATCGCGCAAGGCCAAAGCCCTGTCGAGAACGCGCCCCCCGCTACGAATCCTTGATTGAATTATTCAACGCTACGAATTCTTGATTCCGTGCTTTGCTCGCCTCGTCACTTCATCGAACCTCACGTGCAATTCCCAAAACGAAAGCAGCCCTCGCGTGTGCAAGGGCTGTTTCAAGCGGAGAAGGGGGGATTCGAACCCCCGATACAGCTTTACACTGTATAACGGTTTAGCAAACCGTCGCCTTCAGCCACTCGGCCACCTCTCCGAAACTCTGCTTTCACTGCCCTGACCGGGCAACACGCGGGAGCTGAAACCCACGGGCGTGAGTATAGGTATCTAACTCTCGCTCGGCGAGCCACACCGTCGCTTGCAGATGTTTCCAGCTTGAAAAACCATTCTTCGTCCAGATTCTAAACCACATCAGCCTCGCGTTGACCCCCTGCACCCGGCACAAAAATAAAAGTTCCTTTGCGGTCATGGGGCGCGGTCATAGAGCTTTGATCAGTTCAATAAATCTCTACATTTGAAACGCTTCTCGAAACGTTTTTATTTGGGCGAATCGGGCTTGATTTCAGGAACCTTGGCATTAGGTGCCTGAGCATCTGTCGTCTTGCCATTCGCCGCCTGATATTCAGCTAGGTTCTGTTCGAGTTGCGTCTTCATGCGACCCTCGGCAAGCGCTACCGCAGCGGTCTGAAGCTCAATTGCCCTGGCGATGTTCCCCTTGGAAAAGTTGGCGCGAGCCGCGGTGTCGAGCACGTCGGCGTTCTTGGACTGAGTGAACTCGACAGCTTTGTCCGCCGCCTTGACTGCAAGATCAAAGTCGCGCTGCTCAATCTTTGCGCCGGGGGCGACAATCGTCCACGCGATGCCAGCGAGTTTGAATACGTCCTTGCTTACGATTGCTTCGTCGACGAGCTTGTTAGCCAAGGTGTACGCCTCGCTGTACTTCTTGTTCTCAAGTAGCAAGCCAAACTTCATGTCGGCCATATTCGCGGCGATCAAGGGATACTCGGTCTCGAAGGCGGCGAAATCAACCAAGGTTTCTTCAGCCGTGCTGGACTGGAACAACTTCTCGAACGCCTTATCAGCAGCGGCCATCGCGGCTGGACCTTTTTCTGAATCCCATGTGCCCTTGGCGAACATGTCGAGAGCGAGGTCGAGCATCATCGGACGGCCGATCCACGCGATCTTGCCTTCCTTATCAACGAGGAAGCATGCAGGGATGCCTTGGATCTGTGCGGCGTTCATGTAAGCATTCGCCATCGCTTCCGATGAGCCGTCGTACGCAACGTGATACTGCATGCGTTCGCCCTGCTCATTGACGAACTTCTGGACGCGTTCTGCGGTCTGCTCGTTGTACTGCTCGCCGATGTTCACGCCGATGATGTGGATGCCCTTGTTCTTATACTGCTTGGCAAGCTTCGATAGATGAGGCATGGATTCGATGCAAGGGCCACACCACGTCGCCCAAAACTCAACGACGTACACTTGCCCAGGTTTGAATTCGGTGATCGCATCACCCTTGAGCCACTTCTCGATCACGAGCTTTGGCGCAGAGTCGCCAATCTTGAGAGTTGGGGCGGGTGCCGCAGTTTCGAGGGGCATGTCAGGTATCGCCGGAATAGCTGTTTCTGCCGGAGCAGCCGTGGTCGTTGACGCGGCAGGAGCAGCAGGTGCTGCCGGAGTACTACCCTGCGCGAGCACAGCGCTCGTCGCGATAGAGAAAATCCCGGCAACTGCAATCAGGTACGTGATCCGGGTGGCGGTAACACGCGAGCGAGCAAGAGTCTTCAAGGATATCTCCAAGAGGGTGAATGGTGTCAGAGCAGTTTCTTGCACGACACTCATCAGATGCTGCCGAGTAGCTGTCCTCGGCGATTGTGACGTATATTCAGACGTTTGAGCCACTAAGTTGTTCAACGGTTTGGCTGTGTTCAATATACGCAATGATCAAATGATCAGTGGATCGAAACTCTGTGACTTAGACGCAACGCTTGAATTATCCTACTTTAAATACAATTGTGAGTTGTATCTCAGCCTTGCGTTTCATCACGACAAATCCGCTTCGCCCAGCAGGCGGAACTCTTTACGTCGCAGGATCTGCCCCGCAAGAGTGAGGTCGTCAACCGCGAGCGCGATCACCGGTGATCCTTCCGGGCGAACCATGAGCGGATACGCGAACTGGATCGACAGCTCCGCAGCCAAAAGCGACAGGCACATGCTCGAAAGCGTATGGCCATTACAAAGCTCAACGACAAGAACCTCCCGAGCACTATGCGGGAGGTTCTCGGCTTGAAGAAGCTTGGATGCTTGTGTGGCGCTTGAAGTGATCAGTCGGACTACCGCGTGGTCGCTTGCTTCATGCACAGACAGCGCACAAATGCGAGTGGTCGATCCCTCGAAACACTCGACAAGATCAAAGAGTTTACCCACCTTATTCGTGAGGAACACGCTAAACTGCGTGACCATCGGCGGGGAGTAACCGTGTGCCGTGTGCATGGGCATGGGGGCTTGGCTCATGGGCTTTGGTACACCATCCAGAGGCACCTGACACGTGGGAAACGCTCAAGAGTGCTGATTCAGTCGCGTCGACTCGAAGTCTCGCACACGACGTTGGATATCGAGTTGCGCACGCCGAGTCTGCATCAATGGTTTGCACAGTGCGAACCACCGAGTTACTCAACTCCACAATAACCACTCTTGATCAATTTCTCAACATAAACTCGTCTGCTTATGCAACGAAGAAAGCCATTTCCACGCGACACCCTGTTTTGGTGGCGAAGAAATGGCTAGGAACAAGAGCTTGTTGGCTCAAAGCGAGTTTGTAAACAAACCGATCAGGCACTGAAACTGCTACCACAGCCACAGGTGCTGGTCGCGTTGGGGTTGCCGAACACAAACCCACGGCCCATGATCTCATCGCGAAAGTCGATGGTCACGCCGTTGAGATACAGCAGGCTCTTGGGGTCAACGATGATCTTGACGCCATGCTGTTCGATGAGCTCGTCAGTGTCCTTCTGGGTTTCGGTAAGGTCCAGAACATAGCTAAAGCCTGAGCAGCCGCCACCCTTGACGCCGACGCGAAGGCGAACGTTCGCTGGGTCGAGCTCTTGCTGCTGGATGATGGACTTGATTTCGCGGGCGGCGGTCTCGCTGAGGATCACGCCATCGGTCGAAGCCTGGGTGCCGGTCTGGGGAAGTGTGGTGCTAGCCATGAGAGTCTCCTTAAACAGCGAACCAAACAGGTTTGGCTCGCATGAATCTACTGTACGTATAGATCTACATACGTTTCGATGCACGAGGCGGTTTGCGGGTTCAATCAAACAAGATATCGGCAGACAGAAACGAGTAGACCAGCGTTAAACATGCGAAATTAGTGGGCGTGTTCGTGCTGGGCAGGGGCTGCGATGCCGTTCTTAACCCGGTAATCCGCAACCGCGGCCCGGATCGCGTCTTCCGCGAGAACCGAGCAGTGGATCTTGACCGGGGGCAGGTCAAGCTCTTCGACGATCTGCGTGTTCTTGATCTGTTCAGCTTGGTCGATAGTCTTGCCCTTGAGCCACTCGGTCGCGAGCGAGCTGCTGGCAATCGCCGAGCCACACCCGAAGCACTTGAACTTGGCGTCTTCGACAAGTCCGGTGACGGGGTTAACCTTAATCTGGAGCTGCATGACGTCGCCACATTCAGGCGCGCCAACAAGGCCAACGCCAACGTCCTTGCGTTGCTTGATGTCGGCCTGAGTGCCGAATGAACCGACGTTGCGTGGGTTCTCGTAGTGTTCGATGATCTTTGGGCCGTATGCCATGAGAGTTCTCCAAATTTCAAGAGCAGTAAATGGCTATACGGCCAAATCTGCGTGTGCTGTCGTTTCGTGAGTGTCGAACAATCGACGCTCGTCAATTACTGAACCCGATCCCTCTAGCGCCATCGAATCATTTGCGGCTTTAGCCATTGGTTGCTTTAACCATTTAGTGATGCGCCCATTCCACCTTGCTGATATCAATCCCTTCATTGTACATGTCGTACAAGGGCGAAAGTTCGCGCAGCTTGAGCACATTGTGAATGATCCGCTCGATTGCGTAATCAACCTCCGCCTCCGTCGTCCAGCGGCCAAGGCTCAGCCGCAGCGATGAATGTGCTAGTTCATCACCCACGCCCAAACCCTTGAGCACATAGCTCGGCTCAAGGCTCGCGCTCGTGCACGCCGAACCAGATGAACACGCGATTTCCTTGATCGCCATCATCATGCTTTCGCCTTCGACAAAGCCGAAGGAAATATTGCTGATGTGGGGCAGGCGCTTGTCCTTGTGGCCATTGACTTCGCACACGTCGATCTTGCTCGTGATGGCCATTTCCATCTTCTTCCGCAGCGCGAGCAAACGGATCGCGTCCGTATCCATTTCCTGCATTGCGATCTCGCACGCCTTGCCGAAGCCGACGATGCCGGTTACGTTGTGCGTGCCGGGGCGGAAGCCGCGTTCCTGCCCGCCGCCGTCGTACAACGCCTGCAAGCGAACGCGTGGCTTGCGACGACGCACGTACAACGCGCCGATGCCCTTAGGCCCATACATCTTGTGCCCCGACCAACTCATCAGGTCGATGTTATCGGTTTCGACATTGGTAGGCATCTTGCCGACCCATTGCGTTGCATCGGTGTGGAAAATCACGCCACGCTCATGGCACAACTTGCCGATCTGTGGCACCTCGTTGATCGTGCCGATCTCGTTATTCCCCCACATCAACGTCACCAGAATCGTGTCCTCACGCATCGCAGCTTCAACCATCTCCGCGGTGATTACGCCATCCTTGGGCGGCTCAAGATACGTGACGTCAAAGCCTTCCTTCTGCAAGCGCTTGCACGGATCAAGCACGGCTTTGTGCTCGATGATGCAGGTAATGACGTGCCCGCGTGGCTTGCCCGAGTTGGCTCCTGCCTTCTCGTACATGTAAGCCGCACCCTTAATGGCGATGTTGTTCGACTCGGTTGAGCCCGACGTAAAGATGATTTCCTTTTCGTCGGCACCGATCAGCGTCGCGGCTTGCTGACGAGCGATATCGCACCCTTCTTCAGATTCCCATCCAAAGCGATGGTTTCGGCTGCCTGGGTTACCAAACTTCTGCGTGAAGTAAGGAAGCATCGCCTCTACCACACGCGGATCGCAAGGCGTGGTCGCCGCATGATCAAGATAAATCGGGAGCTTGAACGCATTGGTTGACAAGGCGTTGGCTGGCTTGGTTGAGGGGAAAGTCATCGTTGGTTCCTCAGTTTCTAGAGCATGCGCCGCAAGAGGTCAACCCCGCACGCACGCGAAAGTGGTTAACACGAAACAGTAAGTACCGCATCTAACGAGTTGTACAAGCATACGGCTCGAGTCAATTGATTCTGAGTCTCAGGAACAATTAAGAGTGAACTTGGAACAATTCTTTACTCTTTCAGGATTTCTGATGCACGCTCGTTAAAGAGAGATTCGCTGCCGGAAAGAGATCGATTCATACTTCCAAACTTGAACGCGTTATGTTAGCGTCTTGACTTGTCTGAGGTATAGTGTTCTTTATAGTATCTGAGTTTAGTCGATTCATGTAATCGATGATGACGAGATCGGCTTAAGCCCAAGCTGCTTCTCAATCAAAAACCGCCCCAAATAGATCAAAGGCGTGATTCCTAAAGCAATCACAAATTTGAGCGTATACCCGGTCCCTGCGGTCTTAATGACCTCCATGAAGGGCATCGGGTCGGTTCCTGCGGGGAAATACTTTCGGCCTAAATTAAACGCGATATACGTGACCACGAACGAATCGACAAATTGGCTGATCACCGTTGAGCCTGTGGCTCGAAGCCAGATCAACCTGCCCCCGGTGCGGCGTTTGATAAAGCCAAACATGTACACGTCGGCGAGATTGCCGATTAGGTATGCCGCCAAAGACGCCACAAACATCACCCGGCTGTTCCCAAATACATCTATGAAGGACTTGGCGTCAATGTTAAAGCCTACATTCCAGTGCGGCATCGCCAGCGCGACATTCATCGCAACAAACGAAATTCCGCCCATGGCGAAACTGATGTACACGATCCTGCGCGCGGCTTTTTTGCCATAATACTCGTTGGCAAGGTCAGTTATGAGAAAAGTCAGCGGAAACGTCAGCATGCCACAGGTGTGCTGGATCGCGTCAATCGGCGTCGACAACCAAGGCAACGTGAACGAGAACCCAAGCGGGATCCGAAACAGCTTCACACCCAAAAGATCCGCCATTATCAAGCACGCGATCGAAATAGCCATCAGCCAGACGTAGAGAAGTTGCGCTTTGGAAAGAGCGTGCGGGGCGTGAGGGTTGTGATGGGCGTGAGAAAGTTGGCTTGAATGAACTGATTGTTCAGTGGTTGGCGTTGGCACGAGATCTCCTCAAAGCGGCTAACTGCGTAGGGGATGCTTACCTGATAAAGCCTTACCTGATAAAGCGAGGTGCAACGTAATGCGAGGATTTGGCGTATTTGGATGCCTGTTGGCACCACCTGTCACTGTAACTCGTTCTCATGACCGGTTCTATAGCACGTTGGTTCGCACGATAGTCTACAGGGAGATTCAATCACTTGTGTCAACGCCTTGGCGGCACGGTTGAGGCATCTAGAATGCCCTCATGACCCAGGCCCTGAATGTTGCAACTACCGAGTTCGAGCGTCTTGACCGCTGTGCGGATCTCTCACATCGTCCCCGCGTCTTACTCGGCAAAATGGGCTTGGATGGCCATGACCGCGGCGTCAAGGTTATCGCTCGCGCCCTTCGCGACTCAGGCGTTCACGTCATTTACTCCGGGCTTTGGCAGACGCCAAAGAGCCTAGCCATCTCGGCGCGCGACGAAGATTGCGACGTTGTATGTGCCTCGATGATGAGCAACTCGCATCTTGTACTTGGCCCCAAGCTGGTTGACGAACTGGCACGACTAGGCCGTCCTGACTTGCCCGTGTACATGGGCGGCATCCTTCCTCAAGACGACCTTCCCAAGCTCGCCGCCGCGGGCATTGTTAAGTGTTTCACGACTGGCACAGGCCTGCTCGACATCGTCAAAGCTGTTCGTGGTGCGACCTTTGCCCGCGCTGCAACCATTAAGGCCTTTGACCCATCACGGATGGAATCGCGTGTAGCCCAGCTTGCTCGCGATATTTCAATTGCACATGGCGGTGGCTCGACGCACGCTGGCTCGACGCACGCTGGCTCGATACATGCCGCAGACAGCAGACAAGTCAGCACGCTTCGCGCCGGTGTCGCTCGTCGCAAGCCGCGCCACGTCATCGGGATCACCGGCTCTCCCGGCGCGGGCAAGAGCACTCTGGTCGCACAAATGGTCACGGAATACACCAGGCGCAGTGCCGCGGGCGATCCAACGTGCCCAGGCCGCTGCGCCGTCGTCGCGTATGACCCGATGAGCCCGATCACCAATGGCGCGCTGCTAGGCGATCGCTTGCGTGTGGATTTCAACACGCTGGGCGACGCCGCGTATTACCACAGCCTTGCGATCAGTGGCGAGGATTACGCCTCGCTTCCAACCATCATTGAGCTGATCGGCGGGGCCTGCGAAGGCAACCACGCCTTCGAGACGCTCTTTGTCGAAACCGTCGGTGCAGGCCAGAACGAGACGAGAATCCGCCAGCACGTGGGCAAGACAGCGGTGGTTCTAACGCCGGGCATGGGCGACGCGGTGCAGATGGATAAGGCGGGCATACTCGAAATCGCCGACGTGTTCGTGTGCAATAAGGCCGACCACCCGGGTGAGAACGAACTTGTTCGCGACTTGCGCGAAGTCGCCGGTCGTCGCCCGATTGTCGAAACCGTCGCAACTCGTTCGCAAGGGGTCACCGAGCTGCTGGATACGCTCCTCGCGTGATCGCGCGCACCACGACTCGTTGTGTGGCCAGCCACGCACGCGATGTATATTGACCGCACTCAGGATTGCAGGGCGGCGGAGCCGCGGAGGTTTGGATGGTTCTCGGGCATATGGATCACAACGACGACATCGGCATTAATCCATCCCAGGGCGAGTCGGTAGCCGCGCCCGTCGAGTCTTTTGACACTTCTACCAACGAGCAAGTTGAAAGCGCGAGCGCAACCACTCCAAATCGATCCAAAAAGCGTGGCGAACGCGGTGCGCGAACCGCTCGATCTGCCGGTGCAGAGTCCACTAGCGCGCGACCGGTCGAAGTCGTGCCCGCTGAGTTTACTTTGGGCCAAGTCGCCACCGAACCAGCTTTCTCAGAACCAGCTTTCTCAGAACCAGCTTTCTCTGAACCAGCTTTCTCTGAACCAGCCGCACCAATTTCATGCGATCACTTGCCACCGATCTTTGATCGTGTCGAAGCGATCCTCCTCAGCACAGATCGGCCACTTCCCGTCGAGCGCATCGCAATTGCGTTGGGCCTTGTCCTCGATGAGCCCTCGCTGATTCACGCGTCTTCGCCAGCGTCATCAGCCCTCGGGTCAACAGCTCAAGAGCTTTCATTCGACAGCGAACAACCTACAACACTCAAGCCCAAGTCCAAACGTGTTAAAGCGAGCAAGCCTCGCGCTCCTGTCGGTGATGCGCTTGCTCGCGTGCGCGACGCCGTAGACTTGCTCAATGCGGCGTATGAGCGCGATGGACGCAGCTTCCGCATCGAGCCCGTTGCTGGCGGGTATCGCGTGATGACCCTCTCGAAATACGCACCCGATGTCGCACGACTACGCAACGCTAAAGTCTCGGCGAAGCTCAGCCGTGCTTCGGTTGAGACTCTCGCGATCATCGCGTACAAGCAACCCATCACGCGTGCCGAGCTCGAAGCAATCCGTGGCGTCTCGTGTGGCGAAGTGTTAAAGAGCCTGCTCGAACGCCGCCTGGTGACGATCAAGGGCCGGGCCGAGGAGCTTGGTCGTCCCATGCTCTATGGCACAACTCGCGAGTTCCTTGATCACTTTGGGCTTCCTTCGATCAAAGACCTTCCCACCGTAGAAGAATTGCGTGCAACTGGCGTGTAGTCGCTCGCGAACAAGTTGTTCTTTGTACACACTTGATTGATGCGAAAAGGATCCTCGCGAAGTGCCCGAACCGATACGTGACAACCGGGATCGGCCCACAGCAGTGCGGACTAGTCGCTCTGCAAGCGATGCCTCGTCACGCGATCATGCAACCGGCGAATGGGCTTCGTTAAAGGTTGTTGCTCGCCGCTACCACCTTCACTTCCCAGGAGTGGTCTATTGCACGACCACCGTCATCCTTGTGCTGGGCGCGATCAATGGCCAGAACAATCTTCTCTTCTGGCTCTTTGGGCTCGCTGTTGGCGGGTTGATTGTCTCCGGCTTTTTAAGCGGTGCTGCGTTGATGGGGATCGAGCTTTCGCGCGAGCTTCCAATGGCTGGAGCAGTGGGCGAAGAGTCAACCATTCGCTACCGCATCCGAAACAAAAACCGCTTACTGCCGGTTTTCGCCCTCACCGTGGAAGAGCTTCCAAGACCGCCGCTTTCGCTTGGTCCAGAGCGACCCACGCCCAACTGGCCAACAAAGTTCCGCGAGATCATCGGCTATGGACCCTACATCAAGCCGCGCGGCCAGACCGTAGTCGAGGCTCGCGTCACGCCTCACACACGAGGCCAGGCAACATTTGATTGCGTCCGCGTCTGGTCCACGTTTCCCTTCGGGCTTGCAAAGAAAAGTGTCACCTTCGGCGGTAACGCAGCGGTTGGGGTTCGTCCGCGCGTGATCCAAGTTGATCCCGCGCTCTTTGATCAAGCCGGTGGCCGGGGCGATCGCTCCTCGGGTTGGCGTCGTCGCAGCATCGAAGGCGAGTTTTATTCGCTGCGCGAGTATGTGCCGGGTGATTCTCTTCGCGCTATTGCCTGGAAACCATCGGCGAAGCGCGATATGCCCCTAGTATGCGAAAGCTCGCAAGCCGGAGGTAGCCGCGTATGGATTGTGCTTGATGCACGTGGCGCAACCGGCGATCGTGCCTTTGAGCGAGCGGTATCCGTAGCCGCGGGCGCGTGTGCTGCAGGTGTTATGAAGGGGCTTCGCATTGGGCTAGCCGCAGGCGATGGCAGGCTGCTTGAAGGTGCGCGCGATGGCTCACGCCATGTGAGCGAACTCTTCGATGCGCTGGCTGTTGTCCAAGGCACGAGCGAGATCGGTTCGGAAGATCTTGAGCCAGGCGTGCGCCGAATCACGCCTTCGACCGTGGGCCGCGATGGAGTGGTCTTTATCACCGCAGGTTCAACCGATGATGCTTCGCCGGATTCGACCGACGCCTTGCACGCGTCGGGTGCGTGGCATACAAATCAAACGTTCGTGCTCGATGCCATGAAACCGCAACTTGGTGAGGAAACCACGCGAGATTCATCGGATGGTGATATAGCAAAGGGAATGGGTTCTGCCAGCGTAGGTGAACTTGGCATCGCGGCCAAACCCTCATTCAACCTGGCACAATTCGATCTCAACGCAATCGACCCGGCTCGTCTGTGGGCGTGGTCGCGAGCAACGGTACTTAGCACATTTATTCCAAAAATCGACTCGAACCAGCGCACCGATAATGCTCCCTTATCGAAAGACCCTGCGAAGAGAAGGGGAGTTCGATGAGGCTACATTGGCGTCTGCGTATCGCCGTGCTACTCAGCGTGCTCCTCGCGCAGGTCGCATATGGCATGTCCGAACATGATCCCGCGCTCACGCTCGCCGTTATCATCGCTTCGATTGCTGGATGGTGGTTCAGCGAGTTCAAGCCCGGTCGCGGCTTTCCTCGCTGGCTTACCAATCTCGTGCTTGTGGGCGTGATCGTCGGCGCAGTTTGGCGCGTATCGATGGGTGGTGTACTGGTCTCGGCCTTCACCGGCTTCCTCGCCACCCTGCTCGTCATCAAGCTGTGGGAGCGAAGAAAGCCACTCGACTATGGCCAGCTCTTGACCATGTCCCTGTTCCTGTTGGTCGGTGCAACCTTGACCGACAACTCGTTAACCGTGGGCCTGAGTGTCGTCGCCTTCTTACCGGTCTTTGTTACGGCGGTCATGCTCTATCAGTTGTACGGGCCGGTTTTTCGGGCGATTCCCAATGCTAACCCAGCCACGAACGATCCCAGAACTGTCGATGCGAGCGTAAGGCGGCTCTTCATTCCACTCGAACGAGCCCGAGGCGGTTGGCTGCTTCTCTACGGCCTCGCTACCTTCGCCGTCATAGCCTCAGCAAGTATTGCGATCGTTGTGTTCATTCTTGTTCCGCGAGGGATCGGGCTAGGCCGAATGGGAGAGTTTGGCCGCGCAAACTCGGGCCGAACCACGGGCTTTACTGATCGTGTTGAACTAGGGCAAGGTGGGCTGATCTCGCAAAGCCAGATGCGTGTGCTGGAGATGCGGGTTGAGAATCGCAATCCAAGGGCCGCGGTAAGCGATGGATTCGTTCGTTATTTGCGAGGCGCGGTACTTGAAAGATATGAAGCTGGCGCATGGACCAAGATCGGGATTGAGTCGCGCATCCCCGATCGTCGTCGTGTTGAGCTCACGCAAACCGAGCACTTTCTTCAGGTCCCCGATTACCAATACGCAACCCGCCAGGAGATCACGATTCTTGGCGTTCCAACGGGCGAAACCCCGCTTTTTTCGCTCTACAAACCGTATGGGGTTTCGTTCCAAGACCTCCAGTTCAACGATGTTTCGTTCGATCAGGTGACCGCGGTTTTGAGCCGTAGAGGGCCAGCCGGACAACTTCGGTATTCGGTCGATAGCTATAACGATCCGACAGATGAACTCGTTGATTTGGGCGTCCTTGAAGAGCCCGCATTTGCGAGGAAAGAGGCACTCGACATCTTTCTCGCGCAGCGACAAACCACCGGCTTTCCATCACGCAAAATCCAGGAACTGGCTACGTCGATCCTTCGCGATCGCAAGATCGAGCCAGACCCATCGAAGCGTTTGCCCGAGGAAGATATCGCGGCCGCTCGCGCGCTGCGCGTGCATCTTGAACAACGTGCGAGTTACACGCTTGACATCCTTGCAGCGCCGCAAGGCACGGATCCCATCGAGTGGTTCCTCTTTGACGCGCGATCTGGGCACTGCGAGTACTTTGCCTCTGCGCTCGCGGCACTTTGTCGAAGCGTGGGCATCAACGCGCGAGTGGTCACCGGCTATGTTGCAGGTGAGTACGACCAGCAAGGCGATGTGTACATCGTTCGCGCATCTAACGCGCACGCATGGGTCGAGGCACGCGTCGGGCCCTCGCGATGGATCACGCTCGACGCTACGCCGCCATCGGACTTGCAGCGGATCTCGTCGCCTTCGGCATCACTTAGCGGTCGATTCTGGCGTTGGCTCGATGGTGCCGAGAATATCTGGTCGAGTCAGATTGTTAGTTATGACACTCGTTCGCAAGAGCAACTCTTGGGCCGCGGCATGCGCTCGCCCGCGGTTGATCGTGGCGTTGAGTGGTTCCGAAATCTTCTGAATGGCTCGTCGGGGCCATCGGGCGCGAGCAGGATCACAGTTGATCTGAGCAGGCTCGCCTTAGGCCTTGTTCTCTTTATTGTTGGTGGAGTGATTGTGTGGCTTGCGATTCGCAAGCGCGGCGCACGCATCCGCCCTCTACACAATGCGTATCCAATTGGCGCATACGAGGTAGCCGTGCGCGATGCCTTGCTGCGTTCCCTTGCAAAGCGAGGCCATCCAAAGCCCACGTACGCGCCGCTCCTGACCCATGCCCGAACTATCGAAGATCCAGCTCTTTCGCGCGATGCGATCATGCTCGCGCAGCGGTTGTATGACGCGGTCTTTGGAGGTCGACCTATCCAGTCCGCCGAATCCCGGTCGCTCATCTCCAAGGCAAAGCGATTAACGCGTGCAACCCGCGGCTAAGGCACAACGCTCAACGAACCCTTCTCCTTTGCTGTACACGACCACGCGTACAAAGCGGGTACTTTGTGTATGCGTTGATTATCGGGTCGTTCAAGCGCAGTTGTATCTTCGAGAACATTGGCAAACATGGTCGCTTTGGGGGGATTCTGACGACTGTGCCAACATCTTATGAACGTTGCCTAGATGGCGTCATTTCCACCAAGATTCCGTGCGTCGGCAACGTCGATAGAAATTCAACTTAACGCCGTGATGTAAAGCGCGGCGGCCTTTTGATTGCTTGTCTCGTTGTAGTTTGTTGCCGTTTGTTTGTTTAGGGTTGGCATTCTCGCTGGTAGTTCATTCGCATTACACAAAGGAGCACAGGGTGCCTGCATCTCGATCTCGAACCGAGCGGTGGCGTGAATGCCTCGAGCAAATCCACGAACGCAGTGGTGGCGTCGAATTTGCAATCGATCACGGCTCGCACACCCCAAGCTATCCAGGCGAAGCCCCGCCCCCCGATGTCATGTGGCGCGTCCGCGTTTTCGCCCTTGGCGAACGCGAACTTCTCGTCGAACGCCCCAGCGCAATGACCCAGGCACTCGATCTTGCCCCCGGCGTGATCGTCGTAGTTGTCATGTCTATCGGGCAGAATCGTTGGATGTTCCGCTCGCGCATCTTGGGTACACCTGCCGACGGGCCTACGCCATTTACTACTAAATTGGGCGGTGTACGCCTTTTGCTCCCCGATACAGTTGAACGATGCTCGCGGCGAGAGTTCATGCGCACAAGCGTTGCCAGCCTCACCCTTCCACGTGTCGAAGGGTTCCCCATCCTTGACCCTACTTCGGTGCCCGACGCCGACGCCGCCAATGAACGTATCTTCAATGCCCACATGGACGGGGGGACGGCTTGGCAAGAAGGTACTCACCTCCCTATGCCGGTTGTCGGTCCGGGGTTCGGCGCACGACTTATGAACGTCGGTGGTGGCGGCATCGGGTTGCTCATCGAACGTGGTGAAACTGGCGCGGTTGATCGTGCTCGTTATTTATGGCTGCGGTTGCACCTGCCACCACACTTGCCTTCGCCTTTATGCGTGGTGGGAAAGGCCGTGCACACGCATCTTGATAGCGGGCAGAACGTGTATGCGGGTGTTGCCTTTGACTTTGCCTTAAATCCTTCACACCAAGCATTTGTGGTCGCGCAGCTGAGCCGCTATGCGAGTTTGGCGCAAGGTGTTCGTGCGAAGGCGGCGTAAACAGCACTGAATGTGCGCACAAACAGGGTAACTCGTGACCAGTCGTGACCAGTCGAGACACAACAAAGCTAAACGCCGCCAATACATCTGGCGCGTGGCGGCCGTGTATGGTGTAAGCCATTACAAACGATTGATTTACGTGGGCCTTAGACGTGAACCGTCAAGCCGACGGGCTGTGGGCGTGGGGAGTGGGTTGGTTGAACTACTACGCCCAGAGGGAGGCGTTTGCCGCCGGGTGGCGGGAGCCCTTCTTGATCAATGTGGCGTTGAATAGCCATGATGCCTTCGATGAGCATTTCGGGGCGTGGCGGGCAGCCTGGAATGTAGATATCGACTGGGATGAACTGATCGCATCCTTGGACGACAGCATACGTGTCGAAGACGCCACCAGTTGAGGCGCAGGCACCCATCGAGATGACCCACTTGGGCTCGGCCATCTGCTCATAGATGCGCTGAAGAACAGGCATGGTCTTGATTGAGATTCGCCCGGCGACAATTAAGAGATCGGCTTGGCGAGGGCTAAACCGCATGACTTCGGCACCGAAGCGGGCCAGGTCGAACCGAGAGCAGGCGGTTGCCATGAGTTCGATGCCGCAGCAAGCCGTGGCAAAGGGCATAGGCCAAACGCTGGAACGGCGCGACCAGTTAATGACGCGCTGAAGCTGTGTGGTGAGAAAGCCATCTACAGGGAGTGCGGTTTCGATACCCATAGGTCGGTGTGCTCCGCGAGTGCGTGTACGAAGGTAGCTGGGGTGAAAGGCGAGCGAGGGAATGGGGGGGATGGAAGTCGTGAATCAAAAACTGTCAAAGGACGGTAAGCAGTTCGTCGCGAGATAGAGTGTAGATGAAGCGAAAGTGGATAGAAGGTGGATACATGGACCGGATTTAGGAGAATGGTAGCAAAAGGTGGGGGTGATAGTGGGGACTAACTCTGAGCAATGCCTAGGAGATAAAGATTTTACTACGGGAATTTGTCAGTGGTCTTTACGAGAGGTATTTACCAGGTGCGTCTGCGGGTGGGTTTGATCTTATTTGTGTTGGCTTCGGGTTCGGGCTCGCCTCTGAGCCAGTCGACGGCGCGGTCGGCTGCGGTGTTGGAGCGGTATTCGGACTCGACCGAGCCAGCACCTAAACCTTTTGACTTGACTGTTCGCGTGTAGCACCCTTGGAGCATGAAGAGAGAGGCAACGCACGCCAAGGCTGCCAACGTGGAGACGCTGCGAAGCGAAACGTTTGCAGTTGAATTTGATAGTGTGCGATTTCTAAACCACATGTTGAACTCCTGAAGTAAGTTTAGGGGGTGGCTGGAGTTAGTGCTGGTATGGGAGTCGAAATGGCGAGAGCGGGTGTGGAAGTGTTTCCCATTAAATCGGCGAGCGTGCGAGAGCCCAAGGCATCAACGCGTGCGAGAGAGAGTTGGCGAAGAAACGCCGGGGCGCGTTTGGCTTCGCCTGCGGAGCTTGTGCCCCAATCCTGCGCGAGGGTGAGGACTTCAGCGGCGTTGATGGAAGCTGGCGGCTTCGCGAGGGTGTATGCGCCGTCATCGCCAACACGATGCAAAAAGCCCGCGACGGCGAGGCGTTCGAGCAGTTCGCTCGCGCTTGCGTCATCGAGGCCGACGTCAACGGAGATGGAGCTCGCTTCGGAGCGCTTTCCTGCGGCGAAACGGTCGGCGACGCGTGCGAGAAGCCCAAGAACAACGACAGGATCAACGAGCCTGCCGTTGCGGATGGGGCGAGGGTCTTCGGCTACGCCAAGGGTAACGAGGAGAGATTGGGTAAGGCCTTTTTTCTGTGCGTTGCGATACGACTGGGTGGCGTAAGCGATTTGCAGGCCAAAGAGAACGATGAGCCAGGTGAGGTAGATCCAGAGGAGGAAGAGTGGGATCAAGGCGAGAGAGCCGTAGATTCGGGAGTAGCCTGCGGAATAGTGCACGTAGGTAGTAAAGGCCCACTTGCCCGATTCCCAAAGGATCGCGGCGATGACGGCGCCGAGCAACGCAGGCCCGAAGTTGACGCGCGTGTTAGGGACGGTGATGTAGACAATCAGGAGTAAGACTGTTGAGATTGCGCTGGTGATCGCAAACCCGAGGATGTTGAGGAGTGAGCCTCTGAGGAACATGAAGCTGTCGCGTTGGGCGAGGCTTTCGGTGAATGAGCGGATGCTTTCACCAGCGGCGAAGGAGGCGACGAGAAAGACGGTGCCCAGGGTGATGAGGGTCCAGTAGAGAGTGATTCGTCGCGCCCAGGAGCGGCCTTGAGGCGCGGAGCAGACGTGGTTGAAGGCTTGTTCGACTTCGACCATCATGGAGATAGCGGCGTAGATGAGGGTAAAGAGGCCGATGATGCCGATGGCGCCGAATTGGATCTCGCCGACGCGATCGACGATTTGAGCGATCCAGTCGTCAAGGCGAGCGGCACCGGGGTCGTTTGGATTAGCGGCTGCATTTGTGGAAAGGTTGGGGGATGAGTTGGGGGATTGAGTCGCGGGTAGATCGGCGGGTATGTCGTCGGGCAGGTCGTCGGGTGCAGTATTTGGTGTCGTGTCAGTGGCGGTGGTGGCTGGCGTGGTCTTAGAAGTTGCGTCAGTTGAAGTAACTGGTGTAGTGCTAGTGGGCGGTGGAGAGGCAGAGTTTGGAAGTAACGGCTCAGTTGTAGGCGTTGAAGAGTTTGTGGTTGATGGAGTCGTGCCTGTTGAAGTCGTGCTATGGCCTGGTTTGGGTTCTATGACGATCTGGCTGATACCAGCGTAGTTGAGAAGTTGGGTAATGACTTCGCGACGCTGGTCTTTGGTGGAGTAAGCGGTTAAGAGGACTAAGCCGACGACGAGCATGGGGATGAGGCCGAAGATGGTGCGGTAGGAGAGAGCGGCGGCCATGCGGGTGAGCTGGGAGCGCTGGAAGTGGTCGATAGTGACTTGGATGAGATGCCACACATGGCGAGCCAGGCCGCGCGCTTTGATCGAAAAGTTCGAGCGGGGACGAGCGGCTTGCTCGGCAGGTTTGGTGTTGGGCAATATGGGGTCGTGATCGCGGCTCCGTGGCAACGTGGGCTCCTTGCGAGGCGAACTTATTGGTTGTTTGATCGGGCCACGTTCAATAAATCTGATTTGACAATTGCGTGCGGAGCGTGTGGCGGTCGGGGTTAGGAAATCACGCGCGGGCGATAGCCGCGTGCGGTATTGAGAGAATGCTTGTACGTATCGGTTTTGGGTGGCAGGGGATTGGACTTGGCTGGTTTGGAAACGGTTTTAGATGGGAAGTTGGACAAAGTGTTGGGAGGGTATTTGGTAGAGGGTTTAGAGGAACTTTGCGCGGTTGCACCGTTGGTTGGACGACCGCGCGTTGGTGGGGAGATTTTTTCAGGTGGCCTGCGGGTTGGCTTGGCTGATTTTTGACCTGTTGGTTTGGCGGTGTTGGTGAAGTTGTTACGAGATTCGGGCTTGCGCGAGTCGGGCTTGCGCGAGTCGGGTTTGCGCGAATCAGGTTTGCGTGAATCAGGCTTGCGCGAATCGGGCTTACGCGAATCAGGCTTACGCGAATCTTGATTGGAAGAGCGACCGCTTGGTTTCTGTTGTGGCAATGAAGGTGCGCGTTGTTCGCGTGCTTTGGGCGTGCTCTTTGGCATGCGTTCGACGGGTTCGAAGGCTGGACCGAAGCGGGTCATCGGCGCGTCTTCTTCGCGCTTGGGAGCCTTGACCGTGCGAATGGCGACGGGCTTGTTCCAGTTTTTGGGCGAAGAGTGCGTGCGCTGGGTATCCAAGCCGCTGGAGCTTTCGAGAGATGAAGTTTGGCGTGCTGATGTGGTGCGGGCGTGAACTTGGCTGGATTGGTTGGCCGGTTTGGTTACGCCTGATGACGTTAACGTGGGCTTGGTTGTGCCGTTGGCTTTGCTGCTTGAACGCGTGGCGATTCGAGCGACTTTGCGGATGGCTTGGAGTTCGATCCGGGTGAGTTCGCGCCAGTTGCCCACGGGGAGGGCGGTCAGTGCAAGAGGTCCGAAGCCGACGCGAGCGATTTTGCGTACAGACATGCCTGCGGCGTGAAGTGCGCCGCGAAGGTCGAGATTGCGTTCGTCGCGGGTGACGATTTCGAGCGTGGCCTTGCCTACGGCTTGGCCGACGACGCGAATGGTGGGAATCTCGCGGGGGTGGAGGGCACGTTTGCGTGCGAGGCGGTCGTCGCCTTTGGCTTTGACACGTTCGCCACGGGTGAAGGCGCGGGTGAGTTCGCGCATGGACTGAGGCGTGGGTAAGCCTTTGGCGAGTACGTGGTAGGTTTTGGAGAGGTTGGCGCGAGGGTGGCCGAGTTGGTTGGTGAGATCGCCGTCGTTGGTGAGGAGGACGAGGCCTGTGGTTTCGTAGTCGAGCCTGCCTATTGAGAAGAGGCGAGGGGCGGCGGGATGGTGGACAAAATCGCGGATCGTGCGGCGATCCATGCCTGGCTCATCAAGATCGGTAATGAGGACGCGCTCGGGCTTATGGAACATGACGTAGACGAGGCGGGCGGGCTTGGGAACGAGTTGGCCATCGACGGTGATGCGATCTTTTTGCGGATCGACGAAGCAAGGCAGGGTCTTTTCGACTACACCATTTACCTTGACGCGACCTTGGAGGATAACGGCCTCGGCCTGACGACGAGCGGCTACGCCTGCGTCGGCGATCACGCGTTGAAGACGAACTCGCTCACGAGGCTCATCGATCTCGTTCGCGGCGTCTTGTACATCGGCGCGGGCTTGGCGAACGCGACGACGACGGGTTGCTTCGGCTTGGTCGATGAGATGCTCGTCGCTGGCAAGTTCGTCGTCTTCGCTCTCTTCTTCGCTTTCTTCTTCGCTTTCTTCGCCAACAACGGCGATCGCGCTTTCGTCTTCTTCGTCGCTTTCCTCTTTGTTGCCGAAGTCGGCATCATCGTTGAAGTCGTCCGTATCGATGGCGTCGTGGTCGTCACGGATTGGGTGTTCTGCCTTGTCGGTTTGGTCGGCGTGCTCGGCCTGATCCGATAGCGCAGGGCCAGGATTTTGCTGGTCCGTGCCCAGTACGTTACGAAGGCCAGCCTTGGCCTTTGGATCGACCTCGTGAGTTTGAGAGTCGGGTGTGGAAGTGGGATTTTTTTGATTGGTGTGCGAGCGTCGAGCCATGGAAGAGGATACGCGTTGGTTTTGGTGGCCTCGAATGCGAAGGTTGGCGGCCATTCAATGCTTCGCCGTAAATCAAACCGGTACTTCAACGCGCATTATTTCTCCGAGCACGCGCAACGAATCTAGCCATAACTGGGCTTCGGTATCGCCATCGGAGGCCTTTGTTTGTTGGGCCGCGATCCCCGGAAGCACGCGTTCCACCATCGCGGCCTGAAGGGGCCAGATGTCGATGAGAAATGTCAAACCTCGGACAAATGTGCCAAAGTCGCGCATGAGTTCGAGTGTTGCGACGCGCGTGAAGGGATCGATGTCGTCGGCTGCTGGGAGTTCTGCTAATCTTTGCATGGCTTGGTGCACCGAGTAGACAACAACGGTTTGGTCCAGAGCAATACCTTCACGTGAGGCTTCTTCGGCAAGTTCGCGAGCGCGGCCGATGTCTGGCGGGTTGTCGCGGATGGCGTGGCGGATGCCATGGGAGAGAACAAAGACTCCCACGAACTGGATTCGTCGCGGGACGCTGAGTTTGAGCGAACGCAAGAAGCGAGCGAGGGGCGCGTGTTGGACGTAGATCTGTTCGTAGGAGGCGTCGATCTGTCGCAGCGTTGGCTCAAGGATTTTGCGAACCATGGCGTGCTGCTCATCGCGGAAGAGGCTCGCGACGGAGTATGGCCCGTGCCCCTTATCCGCGCCTGGCTCGCGAAAGTCTCGCTCCATGAGTTTCGTGACTTCGGCAAAGTCGGCCCGGTCGAAAGCGTCTTCGATACTCACGGCGGCGGTTGTGAACGAATGGCCGCCATCGCACGCGCGTACTTCGCAGGTTGCGGTGTGGTCGCCTTGGTGGAGCACGGAGTAGCAGACATGGGCAACTTCGCGGGTTATGCGTGAACGCAGGCGTGCGTGCCCTATGAGTAAGCGAGCGCGGCCCGCCGAGCGACGACGCGTGGCGAGCGCCGAAGCGTCGAATGTGTAGACGCGTTCGGTCCTGCCATCAAAGACGCGGCTGAGTGCATAATGCGCGCCGACGCCTTGGGTGTCGAGGATTGCAGGGGTGACGCGTGCGTCGTAGACGGATGTTCCGTTGGGAAGTTCGGGATCGTTTCCCACGGCTTGTGCAAGGCGATCGCGGAATCCATCGATGAGATCGATCTCAAACAAGGACTTTGCAAGCTGGACAACTCGGCCTGCGTATTGGAGGACCTGCGAAGATTCGATGCCTGCGATGTCGTCAAAGAACCATGCACAGCTGGTATACATGAGCATAGCATGGCGTTGAAGCTCCATAAGGCAGAGCGCGCGTGAGCGATCATCGTCGGAAGTTGCCTTGGGTGTGTGGGTGGCAAGAAATTCATCGATGGCTTGTTCTTGAGACTCGGGCGTAGTGCGAGAGAGGATGACGTCGATGTAGTGATCGCGTGCGTCCCAGATGTCATCAAAGAGTGAATTGCCAACTTGATTGCAGTGTGGTTCGACCTGATCGCGGAGCCAATCAAGGGCGTCGCGGAGAGGGCCGCGCCAGCGTTGATGCCAGCCTTGGCTCCCGGTGTTGCAGCCGCAGTTGTCGCGCCAGCGTTCGACGCCATGGACGCAGCTCCAGGAGCTATTTTCGACGATTTTGCATTCGAGTGTGGGCGGGTGGAGCTCGAGATATTGCGCGTAATTGATGAGTTCGATGTCGGGGTGGCCTTCGATGGTCTCGAAGGCGGCGGCGAGGGCCATTTCGCCATGCTTGTGGTGATGGCCGTAGCTTTCGCCATCGGTTGCGATGTGGACGATCTGATCGTGCTGGCGAGAGTCGTTGAAGGCGCTCAGGATTCGGTTGGCAAAGCGGCCGCCGTCGTTGAGGAGGCCCTCGAAGGCGACGGCTTGCGAGACTGGGCCGTCATAGAAGAAGATGGCGATCGATTTGCCCGAAGGAAGTTGGCAGCTGTACGCGCGAGTGGGATCTACGCCGCCGGGTGGGTCGTGCCATTCGCCGCGAGAGTCGCTAGCGGTCAGGTCGCGGATCTTGCCACATTGGCGTGGCGCGAGGATGGTGAAGGCGATACCTTGGGCTGCGATTGCTTCGAGGGAGCTGGTGTTGACGGCGGCTTCGGGGAGCCACATGCCCTCGGGGCGTCGGCCGAAGCGATGGACAAAGTCGCGGATACCCCAGCGGATTTGCGTGGCGGCGTCGCGCGGGTTACAAAGGGGGAGGATGGAGTGGTTGTAGGCTTGGGCGATGGCCGACCCGTGTCCGCCGAAGCGCTGGCTCGCGGCGTTGTCGGCGTCGATGACGCGTTGATAGTCGGCGTGGGCGCGTTCTTCCATCCATGCGAGGAGAGTTGGCCCAAAGTTGAAGCTCATGCGCGAGTAGTTGCAGGCGAGGCGGACGATCTGGCCGCGATCATTCTGGATTCGTGCGCGCGCGTTCATCGCGTAGCACTCGCGGGTGATGCGTTCGTTCCAATCGTGGTCGGGAGTGGCGGATTCCTGCGTTTCGACCGCTTCGAGCCAAGGGTTCTCGCGCGGCGGTTGATAGAAGTGCCCATGAATACAAACGTACTTCTTGCCCATGAACCCTCTCTCAATTGATTCTAATTCTGGCAAAGGCATCGTGCCTTGCCTTGGTTAGTATCGGCATTACAGTATCGGCTTGATTTGACGAGTCGATGCGTGTGGTTGCTTGATTCAGTGTGTGGATTGGAGAAGAGCGTGAACCTCAAACACCAAGTATTTATTGTGGCTTTGGGAGTGCTGGTGCTAGTATAATCGCACCCAGCGGGGGCAGCGTCAGCGCGATAGAAGTGGCAAAGTGATGGCTCTTCATGTTGTCAACGTTCACGCCGCCCAGATTGCCCACGCCCGAGCCGCCATAGCGGGCCGCGTCGGTGTTTAATAACTCATCCCACCGGTGTCCATGAGGGACGCCGACGCGATAGCCATATCGTGGAACGGTCGTGTTATTGAAGACGATCATCGCGACGTCTTCGTGGGGCGAACCAGGTCCAGGAGCGGCTTTGCGGAGGAAGGCGACAACGGATTGGTCGGCGTCGCTGGCTTCGACCCACTCAAACCCGCCTGGCTCGCAATCGCGCTGATGAAGTGCGGCGCGCTCGCGGTAGAGGCGATTAAGGTCTTGAACAAGGCGCTGGATTCCCTTATGAGGTTCGTGTTCGGTGAGATGCCAATCAAGGCTCGTGGCGAAGTTCCATTCGTCCCATTGACCAAACTCACCACCCATGAAGAGAAGCTTCTTTCCTGGGTGGGTCCATTGATTCGCTAAAAGGAGGCGAAGGTTGGCGAATTTCTGCCACACGTCGCCAGCCATGCGTGTGAGAAGCGAACACTTGCCATGGACAACTTCGTCGTGCGAAAGTGGGAGCATGAAGTTTTCATTGAACATGTAGAGGGCGCGAAAGGTTTGGTCGTTGTGATGGAATCGGCGATGGACGGGTTCTTTCATGAAGTAGCGAAGAGTGTCGTGCATCCATCCCATGTCCCATTTCATGCCGAAGCCCAGGCCGCCGATGTACGCGGGGCGCGAGACCATTGGCCAGGCGGTTGATTCTTCGGCGATAGTTTGAACATCGGGGAAGGTGCGGTACACCTCGGTATTGAATTGGCGAAGGAACTCGATGGCTTGGATATTTTCTTTGCCGCCGTAGCGATTGGGGATCCACTCGCCATCTTCGCGCCCGTAATCCAAATACAGCATTGATGCGACGGCGTCGACGCGGAGCGCATCGATATGGAAGGTTTCGAGCCAGTGCATCGCGGAAGAAATGAGGAAGGCGCGAACCTCGTGGCGGCCGTAGTTGAAGATGGCGCTGGTCCACTGCGGGTGGAAGCCTTGGCGTTTGTCTTCGTGCTCGAAGAGGTGGGTGCCATCGAAGAAGGCGGGGCCATGCTGGTCGGTTGGAAAGTGCGATGGAACCCAATCAAGAATCACGCCGATGCCAGCTTGATGAAGCGTATCAACAAGGAACATGAAATCCTGTGGCGTGCCAAAGCGGCTCGTGGGCGCGAAGAATCCGGTGCACTGGTACCCCCATGATGGCGCGTAGGGGTGTTCAAGAATCGGCATGAGCTCGATGTGCGTGAAGCCCATTGTGTTGGCGTATTCGGCGAGCTTTGGTGCAACTTCGCGATACGTGAGCGGGCGGCCGCCATTCTCAGTCGAGTGCATCCATGAGCCAAGATGCAGCTCGTAGACGCTCATTGGAGAAGTGTGCTGCTGTTTGGGGCCGCGATCGCGCATCCAACTCGCGTCGTTCCATTGGTAACCAAGCGTGCGCACAACGGAGCCGGTTTTTGGCGGCGTTTCGTGCATGAAGCCGAAGGGGTCGGCCTTATCGACGGTGTACCCGGCGATGTTGGAAGCGATGTGGAATTTATATATGGTACCTTCGGCGGCCTGTGGCACTGTCACGGACCAGATGCCACTGCTGCCGACGGGTTGCATGGGGTTGGCGCCACGATCCCAGTAATTGAAATCGCCTACGACCGATACGTATCGAGCGTTGGGTGCCCAGACGGCGAACCGCACGCCGCCGTTGGGCAGTACGTGGGCGCCGAGCTTGCGATGAAGGCGGTAGTGGGTGCCTTCATTGAAAAGAAACTGATCGTCAGCAGTCAAATCAAACTCGCTCGCGAGACCTTGGCCCGAGAGGACGGTGCACGCAGGTTGGTCGGACGTGGCCGGGATTGAAGCGGGTTTTATTTCTGTACGTGTAGTCCCGATGGGTGTAGTTTCTGTGGGTATAGTTTCGGAGAAGGATTTCTGGTTCATCGTCGGCTCCTGTGCGTGTGACACACACGATATCGCATCTCGGCGCGACGTGCGCAGGGGTTTGGCAGTCGACGTAATACTGGAAATAAGACGATCCTTCTTCAGGCGAGTCAGGTTAGCACGTCAATGGCGAAAGGGGCTTGCCTTGGAAATTGTAACGCTTGGCGAAGTAGGCATAGCTCAGGTCGAGCTGGCGTCGATCCTGCCACCGATCCCTGCGTGGGATGCGGCCCATCCCATCGTGGTCCACTTTCCGATTGCATTGCTTTTGGTCACGCCTGTGTTTCTGTCGCTGGGGTTATTCTGGCGTAGTAAGCGGGCGGAGATGCTCTTGGTGGCGATGGTCATTTCCGTAATCGGAACTGCGTTCGCCTTTTTGGCAACATCGACGGGAGAAGCTGCAGAGCGGTACGCCGAGTTGGTTCCTGAAGCTGCGGCGGTCGTGCACGAACATGCCGAACTCGCGGAACTGGCTCGGAATCTGTTTATCGGTGTGACGATTGTGTATGGGTTGGGACTGGTTGCATCGTGGAAATGGCGTGCTTCTAAATGGACGATCGCTGCCCCGGTCGTCGGCTTAGCGGCATTTGTCGGACCAGCGATCGTGCTCGCAAACGCGGGGCACGAAGGCGGGCGACTGGTGCATGAGTTTGGGGTGCATGCGCCGGTTGGTGGCGCGTCGAGCGTGCTTCCGCCTTTGCCCAATGGATCAACAACAAACGAGGCTTGCAAAAAAGGGTCAGCCGCGAACTCGCGCGAGCTGATGGGTGAGAGCGACGAACAGCGTCGCGAGAAGCAATGACGTTATCGCGCAGGGCGGTGTAGCGAGAGGTCGCGACGCGCGTTGTCGTCGACGCGATCACGTTGAATACATCGCCTCCACGTTAAGCCGATAGTGAGTGACACTAAGCCGCGCGTTCCGCTGCATTTATTTGCCAAACTTCATTGTGAGCCTGCTCTGGCAACCATGTGCGAGGAAATTTACTTGCATTGATTCAATGCAATTCAAGTTGGTGGACACGTGTGAACGGCGAAGTAAACTGTATGTGTCAAGATGTCGCTTAGAAGCTTCGCGTATTTGAGAATACGCGTAGATCTTAGGTATGTAGCGAGCTACTCACAAAGGAATAGAACATGACAACCATTGCAAATTCAACCAAGTCATCATCTTGGACCGAAGGAAAGCCCATAAACGACAACCTAGCTGAGGCCAGAGACGGACTAAATCAGGTTAAGAGCGACCTGCACACGCTTGGAAGTGACATTTCCAATGTTGCTAGGAGTGGCGCTGCTGCGGCACAAGACGGGATTACGCACGCAGCAGACTCAGCAAAGAAGCATGGTTCTGACGCCATCAACACCGTTTCAAGGCATATTAGCGAAAACCCGATGGCGAGCATCGGCATCGCTGCCGCCGTCGGCTTAATCGTGGGAATGGTATGTCTCCGCTCCAGGAGCTGAACCTTGAAACGTATCGCCGAGTTGGTAGTGCACGTAGCCAATCTGGTCGAGGCCGAAGGCAGAGCGCTTCGGGATGTACTGGACTCGCGAGCGGCGGACACAAGAAGATATATTTCGCGTATCGGCACAGCGCTCGTATTGCTTCTATGTTCACTAGTGTTCGTGCTCGCTGGTGCTACACTTCTTACTCGTTCAGCATTCGGATTGATCGAGCAACATTGGGGTTCGGTTGCTGCGTTTGCTTGCACGGGCCTTGGACTGTTAGTTATCGGCATCATATGCGTGCGTATATTTCAAAGTAAGGCAAAGGCGTGACAACAGCTACAGCAAAGCAAGACTTACTCACGTGGGCACAATCACAAGATGCGCATGCCGCAAGCAATCGAATCTTGCCTTGGGTAAAGGTTGCACTTGTCAGCGGAGCAGCCGTTGTCGCTGGGTCCATCTTACGGGGACCAGCTCGATCTACAAAGCCATCAAGCTTCAACAGAGTTAGCAGAATAGTTGTTGGTGCAATCCTTGCCCGCAGCATTCCTATCGCGGTTTCATTCTTCGCAGCGGCGAAGCAATCCAAGTAGAACAATGATCACGCCGCTCAATTGCGGCAGAATGGAAACACATGAATCGCTCACTGCTATTGACCACTTCGTTCGCCGCCTTGGCCTTTGGACTTTGCTCGTGTGAGAATGCTGCAAACTCAACTCGGCCAGCAGCGAATCCTCCTCCTTCAACCAATCCAGTACCCGTCCCAACTCCGATCAGAGCGCCAACGCCGAACGAAACACCTACGCCCGCACCAGCTCCGAACAACACGGGTCGAAACGCCGAGGATGCGGGATCGCCTGCAAGAACCCCGTTAGATCAATCCAATCAAAGTTCAGACATCGACATTACTGCCTCGATTCGACGCGCTTTAATGACGGAAGACTCACTCTCTACGGACGCTAAGAATTGCAAGATCGTCACCGAGAAGGGCATCGTTACGCTTCGCGGCCCGGTCAGGTCACAGATGGAAAAGGACCTTATTGGTACGCGTGCCAAGGCTGTCTCTGGCGTCGTCTCTGTAGACAATCAGCTTGAAATCAAAATGAATTAAGCAGAAATCTATTAACAGATTGCTGCTAGATCGATTCAAAGTGTCAGTCATCGCGCACAAGCGCAAAGGAATTTTACATGCCCACTTCCGTGTTTTGTATAGCAAATT
Organism: Phycisphaerales bacterium; assembly: GCA_038240875.1. Classification (GTDB taxonomy): domain Bacteria; phylum Planctomycetota; class Phycisphaerae; order Phycisphaerales; family UBA1924; genus JBBRGG01. Next base: position 27,422 of record JBBRGG010000008.1, read on the forward strand.
CACAGCAGATGGCCGAAACGATCGTTTCTCGCCTCAAAGCAGTAGGCTTTGCAGATAACGACATCTCTGCACTGTTCCCCGATAAGTCTACTACGCGTGACTTTGCACACGAAGCCCACACCAAAGCACCAGAAGGCGCGACTATTGGAGCTGGTACTGGCGGTGTCATCGGCGGAACCATCGGCCTGCTCGCGGGTATTGGTCTGCTCGCAATTCCCGGCCTTGGGCCGTTTATAGCCGCAGGCCCGATCCTCGCGTCTCTCAGTGGCTTGGGCGTTGGTGCAGCGTTAGGCGGTATTGCCGGTGCACTGATCGGCATGGGAATTCCCGAGCTTGTAGCCAAGCGCTACGAAGGCATGGTCAAGGATGGCAACATTCTTCTCTCGGCACACTGCGAGAATTCAAAGGAGGTCTCAAGCGCGAAGGAGATCTTTGAAGCCGCCAAAGCCACAGATATCAGCAGCAGCAGCGAAAGCTCAGCACCCAAGAGCGATGCACCTTCGGTAACGGTTCGCGCCCAAGGCGATCGTGTTCCCAATCGCATTTGATCTTGCTTCACTACAACTCAATCCACATCGGCCCTGTCCTCGTGATGGGGCCTTTGTAATTTGAATACCGCTACGCCATACCAAAGTCGAGACGGCTTTCAATGCCTGAGAGTCTCCACAGTATGTCGTCATTTACTTGTGACACTGCCGTTTCGCCTGTGTCTACGTCTTCTGCGCTTCTTGACTCTGTGTGTGGCTCCAACCATGGTCAGTCATCAGTAGTTAACTATGTAGTTAGGTTTCGCAACAGCGTTCTCGCGAGCCCCGACAGGATGATTAGCCATTCGCTTGCCCGGAAGCCAGGCAAATGCCTATGGGACAGCAGTAACCAGCACAAACGAAAGACCGCCAAGTGTCAGCGTGCGAGCGTTTATGAGTTATCAATTCGTGTGTGACGAATGCGTGCGCGGAATGTGGCCCGGGGCCACGCAAGCGCGGGACCGACTCGCCATCCTACGCGCAGACTAGACATTCGCGTCCGTAGGTAGCCGCTCGCGTGCATAAAATCGATCAATCTGATTAAAGGCCATACCTCGAAAATGCATTCAATTAGTAATCAATAAATAGCGAGTAAATTTATGGAAGGCTGACCACAGAATGCTATTGCCTACAAAAAGTGATCTTTTGAAATTGGCGAGTTAGTCCTTCACCAATCGCATCGCGATCAAATCCTGCACATCGAGTACGCCAACGGGCCTGCCTGCTTCATCCACGACTGGAATCTCATCTTGGCGATGCTCGCGCACAAGTCGCACGGCGTCCTTGATCAGCGCGTCACTTTGCAATGTGCGAGGCGAGCGCGTCATTACCTCCGCAATCGGACGCGTAAGTTCACTCGCGTCGCGCAACACCAATCGGCGAAGGTCACCATCGGTGAAGATCCCCGCGAGCTTACCCGACGCCGTGTCCACAATCACCATCGCGCCAGGCCTGCGCGCCACGCTCGCAGAAGTAGTCAACGCTTCGAGCACCGTGAGCGACGAAGGCACCAAAGGCAGATTCTTCCCCGCCACAAATCGAAGTAATTCACTCACGGGCCGGAGCAATCCGCCCAGCGAGCCGCCTGGGTGCCTGCGCGCAAAGTCCGCGTCGGTAAAGCTTCGCCTGCGTGCTGCGGCAAGCGCGAGCGCGTCACCGAGCGCGAGCGTCGCCGTCGTCGATGATGTCGGCGCGATAAACTCCGGCTCGCCCGCTTCCCCCGCGATGTTGAGCGTCAGGGCAACCGTCGCAAGACGTTCCAAAGAGGAAACGCGTGGCGAGTTTGCTTCGCTTGAATCCGAAGCATTGGTCGTAGACTTGCCAGTTTTTTGCCCATTTGTGATCGAGATGATTGGCAACTCATCTTGATGCAGGATCGAAGCAAGATTCACTACCTCGTCCGTCTCGCCCGAGTATGAAAGCGCGATAACGACGTCCTTAGCGCGAAATCGGCCAAGGTCGCCATGCGCCGCTTCAGACGGGTGCACGCTATGCGAAGCAATTCCCAGCGAGGCGAGCGTCGCGGAGATCTTCATGCCGATGAGCCCGGACTTGCCCAGCCCGGTCACGAGCACGGTGCCACCTTCATTTGCGCACGTTGCAATTAATGCCACGGCTGCATTGAATCGTTCGTCGAGCCCGCTCGCGAGATGGCGTAATGCCGCAGCTTCCTCATCGATTAATACTCGCGCGAGCGCGAGTTCAGTCTTGAGATCTGGCCCAGATTCCGAGTTGGTTGTTGTGCGTGCGTTGGTCATATCTGCGTTAGTCATATCTGCGTTGGTTGGATTTGTGGCGTCAAAACATGAAGTCTACCAGGCAAGAATAAACCAATTCGGCAACAAATGAGCGTGTGACTGAAATAGGCAGTTGGATGAGATTGTCGCCGAGTCGTGTGAACGCAACATACACAGGATAAACTGCTGGGCTGGAGCGCGTCGGTGATGCGGGCTGGTCGGTAGTCCAGGGCTGATGGCACGTCAGCATACGCGGACAAAGCACGCGTAAGACACGCAACGAGTTCAAGGAGGGGCCTTTGTTCACAGAAGATTATCGCGTGCAACTTGACGCATTCGAAGGCCCGATGGACTTGCTCTTGTTTCTGATCCGAAGAGACGAGATTGATATACACGACATCCCCGTCGCGCGGATCGCTACACAATATTTGTCTTTTCTCGAGCACATCGATCGCGTCGACATCGACGCCGCTGGCGAATTTCTCGTGACCGCCGCTACATTGCTCGAAATAAAAAGCCGCATGCTCGGCCCCCGCATCGAAGGCCAACAACGCCAATCTCAAAGTGATGGCGGGCCCACCGAAGATCCGCGCGCCGAACTCGTGCGCCAGTTGCTCGCGTACAAAGCGTATCGCGATGCCGCGACTGCGCTCGAACAACGCGCCGAAGATTGGCGATTGCGCGTTCCTGCGGCTGCTGTCAAGCCCACCGCTGGCGATGACCTACACGTGGCTTGTGCCCAAGCGGGTACGAACGACACGAGCAACACAACAGCGCATGGCAGCGAAGAAAGCCTCCAGGAAAGTATCGAATCACTTGTCGATGCCGACTTGCACATCGAAGACCTGACTCTGGTTGACTTGATTGAAGCCTTCCGGCGCGTCTCCGAAACGGTCAACTTTGATCGCCTGGGCACGCACAGCGTGACTTACGACGACACCCCTATTGAATTGCACGCTGAGGATATCTTGGACCGAATCGTGCGTGATGGCATTGGCGATGCGAAAGAGATCGAGTTC
>JBBRGG010000009.1:0-30639 GCA_038240875.1 Phycisphaerales bacterium
TGGGCGAGCCGATGGACAACCTTGACGCGGTCCTCGCTGCGATCGCCGTAATGAAGGACAACAATGGCGGGAACATCGCCGTGTCTCAGGTCACGATCTCGACCGTTGGACGCGTGGACGGCATCCGCAAGCTTCGCGAGCACGTTATGAAAGACGGCTGGCATCGCTTGGGGTTGGCCCTGTCGCTCAACGCACCCAACGATGCGGACAGATCGGCGATCATGCCGGTGAATCGAACGTGGAACCTGTCCATGGTGCGCGACGCGCTGCTGGATTGGCCACGCTATTCGGCGAATAAAGTCTGCGTTGAGTATGTGCTGATTCCCGGCGTTAACGATACGGAAAGGCACGCGCAAGAGATCGCTGACTTCATGAAGCCCTTTGGTTTGTGCGAGCCGCTGGTTACGCTCGGGCGCGATGGCGTGACGATGGTGTCACGCATCAATGGCACGCAGATCATGGCGATACTTAACTTGATCCCATACAACCCACGCCGAAATAGCCCTTGGCCCGCGCCAGAAGAAGCCCACGTAGAACAGTTTTTGGGTTGGCTGATTGCGCGTGGCGTGTTCGCCAAACGACGAAGAACCAAAGGCAGGCAGATGATGGGCGCGTGCGGCCAACTTGGTGCGGCCCACATCCGCGGACGCAAGGTCGTGCCGATGGCGAGCGAACACGCTGTAAGCGTGCCTATTCAGATGACGGTTGGTGGGCAGAACGTGTGAAGTGTGGCGGCGGATGCGTGCCTTTGGTTGTGTGATCGCCACAGATTGTGTCAACACACCACGCTTTTCCGCCGGGTACGTAACCGATGAGAGAGGGCTTTGCCAAAAGTGTGCAAGAATAAGGACGAAGGCGAAGAGATCACCGCGGTCATTAGTAATAAAGTTGAAGTTTGTATATCAATGATCAGCGAAGTAAATATTCTTCCATCGACAGGCATATGTATTGTGTCACTAGGATCTAGCAGATAATAACTTGGTATTGAAACACCTCTGCGAAGACACACCATGATCGAAGCGATCATGACAGATCATGACAGGCCATGGTGGCACAGTAAAGGCGAAGACACGAAGGCGAAGCAACCGGCGAGGACCGCCGGACCACCCAAGGCAAAGGCATCAAAAGCACCGGCAGGGCCAGCGGCTTTATTTCACATTGCCACTAATTCACATTGCCACTAATTCACATTGCCATTATTTAAATGTGCCTCTGTCATTTCAGCATCCACCGGCTTCGTAGGCTTGGAAGAAGAAGCTGATATCGTCGCCTGTGATGCCGCCATCTTGATTGGCGTCGCCGCAACCGCCGCCGCTCTCGTAATCAGCGAAGAAGGCAGAAATGTCATCGCCGGTGATGCCGCCGTCCTGGTTGTAGTCAGCGGGACAGATGGGGCACACCGTGTCGTCGCTCACGCGGATTTCGGTCGTTGCATTAATGCCCAACTCAAGCACGAAGAGCACAATTTCGATCCGGCCTAGGCTCGCGTTGTAGATGTAATCAATCGGCACGCCGTTGCGCGTTACACTGCCGATGGCGAAGTTTGCTGGCACGCGCACTACCGTCTCGATGTTCACGCTCGCGCCAAGGCGATTCGTGAACGTGTGCGTGTATTCTCCTTCGGGCGTGTTGCGCGCGATCTCGATATCTACCTGATGCGTGGGCGAAACGCTCGAAGGCCGGAGCTCAACATTATTGAACGTCATCGTGTTCCACGCGCCGGGAAGCTTGGGCTCGATGCGCATGGTGTTGTTGCGAGCATCGGGCTGATAATCCAAATACGCCATGAGCGAATCGATAAAGAAGCACATGCTCTCCCACGCGTTGGGCCAAGCGGTTTGAAGCATGAAATCGTTTTGACCAGGGTACATGAGGCTGCCCGTGTTGAAGGGCGCACCCTGACCAGGAATGCCTCGCGGGGCGATTTGTTCCGCGCCCAATCCTGCTGGGCCTAAACGATCAATCAAGAGTTCGAGGCGATAAGTGTGGTTGTCGATGTCCGCCGTACCCGCAGTGACGTCTTGACGCATTGCGTAGTAGTTGCCATACCACATCGTCGTCAAAAACCAAGGCCCCGCGCCCCAGGGCGCCGCGCTCGAACCATTGCCCCAATATCCATCGCCCCAGTAGCGATTGATGAGGTCGGTCCAGCCGTACCCATCATTGAAGAAACCGGTGAAGTTGACGAGGGGCTCGGCGGTCGGGTGCGTGTCGTTGAACTTGCGCCGCACGCCATTGATGCGGTCCACCACACGCGTGGCACGGAAGTCCGTCGGCGAATAGACCTCGAATGGATACACGATGCCAAGCTGTGAGATGTCGGTGTTCTCGCCGTCCCAATCCAGCCTCGCATCAAGCCCGGTTTTGACCCAACCTGCACGCGTGGTAGCGTCGGCGGCGTCGCTGGCAAAGCCCAGCGTGGTCGCAATACTCGCTGCATCCTTGAGGCCCCGGTGCATGTTGGCGTTGCTGTAAATGAATGTGTCGTAGGAATCTTCCCAGAGGTTGTTGGAGTAGGTGAGGTTGACGGCTTCTTCCCAGCGAAGGCGCGAATCCGACGAGTCGGTAGTCATTGCGAGCACGCTATCACGCACCGCCGGGTAGTTGAGGTTGAGGTACGCCGTGTCGGCTGTGAGATCATCGATCCACTTCACTGCCCACGGGAAGACGGCCGTCCCGTCGATCTGCGGCGCGCCCCACACTGTGAAGCCGTCGGTGGTACATTTTTGCTTCCAGAAGCCCTTGCGTCCCCAGGCCTCGAAATCGCGGAAGGAAACATCGCGCATCCAGTCGACGGCTTTGCGCGCTTCGGGGATGTGCCCGGCTCGCGCCAGCGTGACCGCGGCCCACATCGCATCGCGAGGCCAAACATAGTAATACGCGCCGTTGTGATACCCAGCAACGATGCCCCCGAAAACGCCGTCTTGGTGCAGCGCGGTCGCCAACAGGCTGCGACGCATCAGCGTGTCCATCTCGTCATTGGGGAAGTCGATGGTCACGCCATTGTCGAGCCACTGGCTCCAATACGAATCGGTCGAGCCTTGCGCCGACGCCATGGTGTTGCCATGGAACCAATCGAGCATCGGCACGATCTCGTTGTCGTAAACGCCATCGTTGCCAGGCATCGGCGCGGTGATGGGTTCGGGGCGGAAGTGAGCACCCGCGAGCATGAAAGATACTTCAACGTCTTGCCCCGCGGGGAGCGTGACGCGTCGGCCGATCCAGCCTTGGCTGTTGTCTGCGCTGGTATCGCGCCAGGTGTCGGTTGCGCGTGCGTTTCCGATCTTGATCGCACCGGTCAGGTATAGCGCGATATTCTTTTCCAGCGAGCCAAATGTTGTGATGTTGTACTCTTCGGGTGGCGTGATCCCCGCGCCCGTGCCCGTCACCGTGCGACGCGTGTTGTCAAAGACCGTCATCGCGCCGCGAGCGCTATCCCAGAACATCACGTCGTAGGTGTCCCCTCCGTTAATTGCGGGATCCATGTAGAGATATACATCGACATCTTGCGAAACAGCCGTGTTGTTGCGTAGGACCATCCGCTTGACAAGCATGTGCTTTTGTTCGCTCGTCCCGGCAAGCCCATCAGGAAAGTCGATCCCAGCTGGCGCAAAGTCGAACTGCGTCACCGAGATGTTGTTGCTGTTGGCAACAAGAGTCTGTGTCGTCCGCACGGTGTTGGTTGTGTCGTTAAAGTACTGCTGCTGGATGTTCGTGTACGACACATTGTTGGGGTTGCTCAGCCAATGCGTCACGCCATCGCCTTGCGTTCGAATGCCGACCGTGGCCATATTGAGGTGCATCTGGCCGCGCTTCTCGGAAGAGAGCAAAGGCGGGAACGTATCGGGGCCATCGCTATAGCCTTCGTTGCGGGTGCCGACGCCTTGAACGCCGCCTGGGGTTGGGAAATACATATCCCACCACGAGCCATTTTGATCGAGCATGGCAGCGGTGAAGGTGTTGCCTATGAAGGCTTCTTCCTTCCAGAAGTTCACAGGTGGATAGCCAGCGCCAGGGTTTGGTTGGCCTGCACCCGCTCCTGGCCAAGGCAGCTTGTTGGAGTATGCATACGACTGGCCGCCATTGGCGAACACTTCCTGCCCACCCGAGTTTTGCTGAGCGGAGATAAGGTAGCGAACGGTAACGCTGGCATCGCGTGAATCAGTTGGGTTGACGCCAACCAGCGGCACGGTCGCCTTCCACCAGTCGTCGTTGCCGCCGAAGCCGTTGGCTTGGTTGTACTGGAAGAATACCTCCTGCGGAATGGTCGGTCCTGTGCGCGCGAAGCTGGCCAGTACGCGCGTGGATGGGTTTCCGGCGTTGCCATTGGACCCAGACGGCGGCGTGCCATCGATGGTGTAATAGATGAACACGCGATTGTAAGAAAAGCTCGGGCCGATCTTCAGCCAAAGGTCAACGGCTTCATTCTCGCGGACGATCTCTGGCTCACGGCCAGTAATGCCGTTGGCCTGGTTGAAGACTTGGGTCGAAGGCGCGTGCGAAACCAACCCGGGCTGAGCCGTGGCGAGCCCCGTCAAGAAGGCTAGCCCAAAGGTGCAAGCTGCTGTCTTGGCGCCAAATCGTGACGCCATATTCAACGCATGAATTTCGATCAACTGCATGATCTCTCGCTCCGTCTAAAGTAAAATGAACAATCCAATACGTTGCGCCAGACAACTTTACTTGACCTAATCAAGCATCAGTACAGAGGTCACAAGGTGCGATACTCTAGCGCAATATGCTGGATGACATGTATTTACAGCTAGCTCTGGCAGCCGTGAAGAACCTTCATCATCCACTAATTCCTCGAAAAGTCAAGAATTTGATGATGCAAACGCGATAGACCATGGTAACCCCTTACGGCATGTTTGCGAATTTGTTTATCAGGTGCGATCGTTGTTCAAATTCAAATCTTTCATTCTTTCCATCCAAGATCTGGGCCACGCTTTACACTTTAAAGGGGAGTTTCACATGGCATGGTGTCGAATAAACAGGCATAATCGGCGTGCCTCTCGGTTTGGTATGCGGTTATGCTCGTTGCCTATGGCGTGCTTTTGGCTAAGCGTGCTTGGCATGCTTGGCGCCCAAACAGGCGCGGCTTCGGCTGCCCCGGACGACGGCTTGATCGTTGGCATGGACTACACCGTAAACGATACCAGCATACCGATCTGGGTGCGCTTTGAAGGCGCATGGCGCGTATTGACCAGTGGCGTACCCGCGTGGGGAATGGCGGCGGATAACGATAATTGCACGCTCTGGATCTCGTCGTTGGGTGGAGCCCTCTATCGCTACCGCTCTGGCGAAAACTTCCCGACGCTCGTTACCTTCATCCGCGTTGATACCGTCGCGACTGCGATGCCAGGGCTTGCCTATTTCAATGGCACGCTCTATGGCAGCCTTGTCACCGGTGTCGAAGGTATTTTCTCGATTAACACCACAACCGGCGCTGCAACGCGAGTGTGCACGACGAATATTGGGTTTGATTTTTCCGGCCTTGACATTGATCCAGCGACTGGCCAGTTGTATGGCGTGTCGGACGCTGCCCCCATGGGACAGTCGCCCGGGCTTTATCGCATCAACCTATCGACTGGCGTTGCGACAGCGGTTGTTTCGTACCCAATCCCGTTTCCGGGCGCAGGTGCGACGGCGGACGTTGACGGGCTAGCGTTGGGTGATGGGGCGGCGTACATGATCGTCGATCAGCCTGGAAATATCGCGGTGTATGATCTTGCGTCCGGAACGTTTAGGCCGCAGTATGCGAACCCGTTTACCTTGTCGCGCACGTTTGCGTCAGGGGCGTTTGCCGAGTGCTTTGCTGTTGCGCCGTGCATCGCGGATATTGATTTGTCAGGTGGCGTAGACGGATTCGACATTGGCGCATTCTTCATTCTCTTTGAGCAGGGACTGATCGATATCGATCAATCCGGAGGCGTAGACGGCTTTGATGTCGCGGCGTTCTTTGTTCGCTTTGAAGCCGGGTGCTGAAACAAATCACACTTGAAGTAAAGGCGCACAATCGTGCTGCCAGTAAGCTAACACCCCGCTCTTGGCAAGAAGAGTTTACTTTACTATCGTAACTTTATTTGCGCGAGTTGGTCCATGCTTTCTTCGCGATCTATAGAACGTATTCGCGCGTTTCTGCCGTGACCCAGGTTTACCAGGCAGCCCAACCAGTAGCTGCGCACATGCAACATTCGAACGCTGCTCCAGAGCGAAAGCTCAGGCTTTCTTGATTTGGGTGGCTTTGCCTGCTCGTGCCATAAGGATCGCTTCGATCCTGATGTGCAGTTCGGAATGAGTAACCTTTTAAATGCTATCAAAGAATGTCAAAGTAGAAGTTGTAGACTCAGGCGGGTCACCTGTGCCACGAGAAGAGTTAGTCATTCTGTTAAAGGCTCTAAGTAATAATTAGTAAATTATAATCGAACTAGTTTCAGGTTTATAGAGGTTACCGATACCCATAATCTCGCCTCAAAGCCGCCTTGTTGGCACGTCTTTCCAACCAATCAGCGTGTGTCCGTCGGCTTTGGCCAATTGTGCAAACTTCAAGATTCCTGCGTGCTCGGTCTTGCGCCATTCTTCGGTGTTGCCAGGGTGAACCCCCACTTCGATAGTCGCGTTTGGATCCAGCTTTGCCAACCGATCAAGCAAAGGCTGCTCCCAGTCTATATCCCACGCGCTGCTGGGCATGTAAAAATAGTCGGTCGTGTCGAAGGCGGCTTTGATTTTCGCCTTGTGCAATGGCCCGAACCAATACGTAAAGCTTTTGAGTGGCTTTTTCAAATAGATATCTTGCACGCCACGCACACGTGTTAACCCAACCCGAGGCAACACTCGCATTAACGCCTTGCGAAATGGGCCAAACTTGTGCAGGTGGCCATGCGAATCAACGTGATGGATCGCGACTTCTTTGTCTATGAGCGATCTGATCTGTGCCTCGGTCTCGCGCTCGATTTCATCGATGTTGAGCTTGTTGAAGAGAGCCATGATCCGAACCTTTTGCGAAGGGAGGAAGAGGCCTTGGTCATTGACGAGCCCGGGCAGGGTTGCGGGATCGAGCACGGGCGCTTCAGCGGTGTTGTTGACGTAGGTGAGGTGCACGCCCCAGGAAAGATCAGGTCTGGATTTGGCATACGCGACGGCGAGGTCGGTCGCGGGCATCTTGGGCATAATGGTCGCACCGGTGAGCGCGCCCTTGTCAAGGCACTCGATGGTCGCTCGGGTGCTATCTTCATGCTCCCCAAAGTCGTCGGCGTTGGTGCAAATGCGCATTGTTAACTCCTTCTCTGCTTCAACTATTTCTAAGCCATGACCAGCCAACACGGAGCGATTAGTTCGGCACGTTTTCACCATCACCAAGCCGAATATCCCATTTGGCTGGGTCTTTCCACGTTGGGTCTGCGAGCGTGGTGTTTGGGACGCCACGGACCATGAGCCGCATGGTGCCGCCGGGGAGAAAGCCCAACGTTTGGTAGAAGGCTTTGCGAACGCCGGGCACATCACACACTTCGAGCGCGTCGGCGTTCAACTCGCCTGCGGCTTGAAACGCTAAGTGCGTCGCGGCTTCAACTGTGCACGAAGCCGGCTCAAAGATGCCTACATCGCAGAGCGAAGCGAGCGTGAGGTCAGGAAAGCGGCGATGGGTTGCGATGGGAAAGAACTTTACTTTGAGGAGGAAGTAGCCGATGGGTTCAAAGCTTCTCGCGCGGGTGATGAGGTACAGCGCGCGTTCATGGCGGAGTTCGGTTTCTGCGTGCGAGTCGCCACCAAAGTGGTTGGCAAGAAGCCAATTGATCCACTCGATTGTACGCGCACCCCGGGCCAGTTCGCCGCTGCGTGCTTGCGTTGATTCGAGCGTATCGGCTAGCTCGCTGGGCATGGCTTGGACTCGTATTGCGCGGAGGCCCGAGGTTTGTGCGGCGCGACGAAGGCCGACGTAGCCGCGATGCGCAACTAGGCCGAGATCGGTCGCAACTCGCGCGACGCTCGAGACCGGCGCGAGCGGAGTCAGGCCTAGATATCGCTGAATTATCGAGCGCGACTTGCGCAGTATTATCCAACGCTGTAGTGGGATTTCGTTCCACTTTAGCTTGGAGTATAAAGGCACCGCCATCTGCGACGGGCCGTGGGCACCGGCAGCGAACCCAAGTTGTTGGACTTTCATAAGTAACATCGCGCCCATCATCGTGGCGCGGTCTTCAAGGGGGACGAAAAACTGCGAGCCCCAGGCGATGGGTACGACCTGATCGGCGACGAGCAGGCGTCCAGCAATGAGGTCGATGCGCCCAATAATTCGGTAGCCTTTGGTGCCGATAATTTGCATCGGTTCCTCGGCGGGTGCACTGGTTTGCAGGGTGAATGGATTGGCCAGCATCATCGCGCGTTTGGCTGGGCTTGGTTGGGCGAGTTCGACGCCTCGTTCCCAATTGGCGTACCACGAGTTGGCCTCGATGTCGCTTCGGCGAAGGATATGAAGTTGGGTGCGGTCCGTCATGGGTTTAGGGGAGTTGAGGTGATAATGCAATTGAAAGTGTGCGCAATGAGCGTATGAAAGCGAGTTTAAACGCACGTTTGGCGACCAAGGATTAATCGGCGAGAGTCTATCATCGCAGACGTCGGCACGAACGCGAGGCCGATTAGCGCGTAGAAGCAGCTTTAGCGGCGTCGAACTCTTCCCAGACCGATTCAGGCCCGATACACAGACAACGTATGTCGAACCCAATAAATAGCCATCCCGCGAACTCGGACCCCGGCGTGTACAATATGAGAAATGGGTCGGTCGATGACGAGATCGAAACGTTCAAGGCGCATCATTTAGGCGTCGCGGTGCCTGCGGTTGAACCGGCGATTCCGGTGTACGAGAAGTTGTTTGGCCGAAAGTTGATCAGTGGGCCGTTTGATGACCTGGTCCAGAAAGTACGCGTGTGCTTCTTGAGCAATGGTCAACCGGGCGACGTGGTGATTGAGTTGATCGCGCCGTTGTCGGATGATTCGCCAGTGAATCAGCATCTAAAGAAAGGGTTGGGCGCTTATCACATATGTTATGAGGTCAAGGGGATGGACGCGGTTATCACGGACCTTCGCAGCAAGGGGTGTTTGCTGGTGAGTGGGCCGGTGCCTGCGGTTGCGTTTGGTGGGAAGCGAATCGCTTGGTTGTTGATGCCAACAAGGCAGTTGATTGAACTGGTGGAAACATGACGCACAACACGCCTGCACCAGGTCAAGCTGCAAGCCAAGTCAGGCTCGCTGATTCCAATGCGGCGTCCAATCTCGAAGTTTTTGGGCATTCGGATGTGAGCAAGAAGCCCGCGGAGCTGCGCATACAGATCGACGCGCAACTAGCCAAAGGCGAACATGCGGCAGCACGCGCGACATTGTGCGCACTCTGGACAGCGGATGCGGGGCCGGCGACAGCCGCCTTTGTGGTGCAGCGATTCGAGAAGTTGCGTGGGCATGTTTCTCTCGCTGCGTGCAAGGTCGCGTTTTTGCGATCGTTCACGGTTGAGCTTGCGCTCCCGGTGCTTCGCGCGCAAGCATTTTCTGGCGGGATCGATATCACGCCACACGTGGGCGAATTTAACTCGTACGTTCAGGAAATCATCGATCCGGCTTCGCTCTTGTATCAGTTCAAGCCCGACGTCGCGATCCTCGCGATACAGACGCGAGACGTTGCGCCAGATTTGGTGCTCGGGTTCGCTGACTTGTCGAGCGAATCGGTCGTAGCGATCGTGGCCGAAGTCGCTTCAGGCTTTGAGTCGTGGATCAACACCTTCCGCAAGAACAGCTCAGCACACTTGGTCGTTCATTTGCTCGAAACCCCCGAGCCGGTCCAAGGCATATTGGATGCGCAGGTTGAGACAAGCCAAGGCGGCGCGGTCCGCGCGATCAACGACCGCATTCGTGCTGCGTGTCGATCGCTGCGAAGTGTGTACGCGTTGGATGTTGATGCGCTGGTGGCAAAGCATGGCCGCGAGAACTTCTTTGATGAACGCCGCTGGCTGATGGCGCGCATGCCGATTGCGACCAACGCCGTGGTGCATCTTGCGCGTGCATGGGCGAAGTTTCTGCATCCGATCACGGGCAAGATCTGCAAGGCACTGGTGTGCGACCTCGACAACACACTTTGGGGCGGGGTCATCGGCGAAGATGGCATGACGGGGATCAAGCTTTCCGCGGAGTATCCGGGGGCGGCGTTTCAGGAGTTGCAGCGGGCGGTACTTGATCTGACAAGCCGTGGAATCATTCTTGCGGTCTGCTCCAAGAACAATCACGAAGACGCGATGGAAGCGATAAGCAAGCATCCGGGAATGGTTTTGAAGCCGGAGCACTTTGCGGCGCTGCGCATTAATTGGGTGGACAAAGCTAGTAATCTGCGCGATATTGCGAAAGAACTCAACATCGGCGTAGATGCCCTTGCGTTTATCGATGACAACCCGGTTGAACGGGCTTGGGTGCGCGAGAATGCGCCCGAAGTGACAGTCATTGACCTGCCGATGAATCCGATGGGATATGCAAAGGCACTGCGCGAGAGCATTGTCTTTGAACGGCTCACGCTCACGGCGGAAGACAAAGAAAGAGGCAGGCAGTACGCCGAGAATCGCGTGCGAACCGAGTTGCAATCCCAGGCGGGTTCACTCGAAGAGTTTTATGAATCACTGCGGCAAGTCGTCGAGATTGCGCATGTCACGCCGATGACCTTGGCTCGCGTCGCGCAGCTTACCAACAAGACGAATCAGTTCAATCTGAGCACGCGGCGCTACACCGAGCAGCAGGTGCAGGAAATGTCTGATTCTGCGGATTGGCGCGTCTTTTCGATCAAGGTCGCGGATCGCTTCGGCGACAACGGCTTGGTTGGCGTTGCCATTGCACACTTTGTAGTAGATGCAGATGGCACGAAGGTGTGCGAGGTGGATTCATTCCTGCTTTCCTGCCGAGTGATTGGAAGAACTGTCGAGACCGGCTTTCTCGCTGCGATTGTCGAAGAATTTGCAGCCCGAGGCGTTTCCAAGTTGCGGTCGTGGTTTATTCCCACGAAGAAGAACGCGCCAGCAAAGGACTTTCTTGGTTCGCAGCGCTTTACGAAAGTCAACGAAGGTGCTGATGGCATGCAAACGTGGGAGTTTGATTTGACGAAGGACACCATCAAGTTTCCCAAGTGGATCACGCGCAAGGGCGTGTGACCTGTTTCAAACGCCACTTCGGCATTTTTCCAAAGTCACGCGTTATCTCTCCAGCAAGCGCACGTAGCTCTTTGGTATATTCACCACCTTTGATGGCGGAACAACGCTTCAACTCTTTCAGGACAGATTTCAAGCAACACCAAGGATTTCAAGGAACATAATGATCACGTATGACCAGATCATCGCCGCCCTTCCAGCGAACAGCACCGCTCGTGGTTTGCTCGACGCGATGTACTTGAAGAATAATTGGATCCTAAAGCCAATGCTCGAGGCGCTCGACGCTTCGATGTTGCCCGCGTATGTGAAGGAAGCCGACGCGATCTGGAACGTGATGCACACGATGCGTCCGGACCAGACCGCCGAGGAACGCACCGCCGAGGCGCTGAAGGGACTTCAGTTTCACTCGATGGAGTTCTTGAAGCTGCAGATCAACTTTGCCAAAACCGGCGAGTACAAATCCATCGATTACGACACGGTGTATCGCGAGGTGTACTCCAACGCGAGCGTGATGCAGCGGTACCTCGATGGTTTACTGCTCACGTACATCGCGTGGCCCAACCACTATCGCTTGCTTAATTGGTATCGCAAAGCGTACTTGGAGAAGGCTACGCCTGGCGCATGCCTTGAGATCGGCCCGGGGCATGGCTGGCTCGCGCTGCAACAACTTCTCTCGCACCCTACCAATACGTTTCTTGGGCTTGATATTAGCCCGCACAGCGTTGCGTATTCGCGTGGTTGCATTACAGCCGCGGGCGTCGCCGAATCGCGATGGAAGGTGCTGGAATGCGACGCGCAAAAGGGCCTTGAATCGGATGGTCGACTCTTTGATCGAGTCGTGATCGCCGAGGTCATCGAGCACTTGGCCCAGCCTGAGATTATTGTTGAGCTTGCAAAGAAGCACAGCAAGCCTGATGCACTTTTCTTTATCACGACGGTTGTGAACCTGGAAGCCGTGGACCATATTTATTTATTCCGCTCGCTGCAGGAAGTGCGTGATTTTTGCGAAAAAAAATGCAACTTGAAGGTGATTGACGAGCTTGACCTACCCCTTAAGCTCAATTTGAAGGACATGAAGGACGAAGCCTTTGAGGTTGCACTGGTATGCACGAAGAAGTAGAGTGCGTGTAAAAGTAGAGTGCGTGATGAAGTAGTGTGCCAAGAAGTAAGCACTATCGAAACTCGCTGAGTTCAAGCGGGTACCCTCAACACCTCACAGGCATTTATAGACAGCATCGCCCATTCCCCCGAGCCGAACCACGAGCCGGACCGCGAGCCGAACCACGAGCAATCCATGAGCAACACCGCATCCAATCTTCAAGCCCAAGTCCGCGCCACTATCGCCGACGTCTTGGGTGTACCCGTGGCGACCCTCACCGGCGCGTCGTCGCCCGCCACGATCGACGCGTGGGATAGCGTGCAGCACCTCTCTATTGTGATGGCTCTCGAGCAGTCAGTTGGCGTGCAATTCGACCCCGAAGACATCGACAAGATGAAGTCCGTTAGCGAGATCGAAGCGATTGTCGCGGCGAAGAAGAGCTGACGCAAGCTGGTTGCATAGCACGTCGGGCTTTCCCTACTACCTTCCAAACTCGTTGTCAATTGCTTGGTTTACTTAGTTTCGATGCCCAGCCTGCCAAAGGGCAGTGCAGCGAGCTCTACGCCCGCGTTGCGCTGCTGAAAGTTTCGCAGCGCCCATTCATCAGCGAAGAGGACCACCGACACTTCGTCGCGGTCGTAGGCAAACTGCGCATCGTTGGGCAAGTCCGGCATCCAGTCCGCGGGCGCTCCATCTTTCTTCCACCAACGCACAAACTGCCAGCGTGCGTTTTCCAAGCGCGATTCCGCGCCATACTCCGCCTTCATGCGATATTGCACGACCTCGAACTGAAGCGGGCCGACCGCAGCGAGCAACGGCGTTTTGACCTGGCCGGTTCCCACCATCAGCAACTGCACGACGCCTTCTTGCAACAACTGATCGAGGCCCAAGCGAAACTTTTTCGAGTTGCCAGGCTGCGGATTGTGCAAGTACGCGAAGACTTCAGGCGTGAATGGCGGGATCTCGTCGTAGACGATCGTGCGATCTTCAGTAAGCGTGTCGCCGATGCGCAAGACGTCGTGACCGACGATGCCGACGACGTCGCCAGCCTTGCCGTCGTCCACGGTTTCGCGATCACGACCGAAGAGTTTTTGCGCATTGGAAAGGCGGATCTTCTTCCCAGTCTGCGCGTGCATCACGGTCATTTCGCGGGTAAATGTGCCAGAAACAACGCGAACAAACGCGATGCGGTCGCGATGCTTGGGGTCCATGTTGGCTTGGATTTTGAATACAAAGCCACTAAAGGGAGTTTCGTCAGGCTCGACCATTCGCTCTTCGACTTTTTCAGTGGGAGTATCAAGCGCCTTGGCACGCCGCGGTCCGGGCGGAGCGGAATGGCGAACGAAACCATCGAGAAGCAACTGCACACCGAAGTTGTTCATCGCGCTACCGAAGTAGACGGGCGTGACTTGCCCCGCGAGCACGCGAGCTTCGTCGAAGGTCTCGCCAGCACCGCCAAGCATTTCGATTTCGTCGCGAGATTGGGAGTAGACGCCTTCGTCGATCTTGTCGCGAAGAGCCGGGTCGTCAAGGCCCATGACTTGCACAGGCGCGACGTATGCGCCGCGCGTGGTCCGCTCGAAGAGATGTACCTGATGCGTCAGGCGGTCGTAGACGCCACGAAATTCCGGGCCGTTGCCAAGGGGCCAATTCACTGGGAAGGCCCCGATGCCGAGCACGCGCTCCAACTCATCAAGCAGTTCAATTGGGTCGCGAGTCGGGCGGTCGCACTTGTTCATGAACGTAAAGATCGGCACGCCTCGCCGCCGACAAACCTCAAACAACTTGCGCGTCTGTGGTTCGATACCTTTGCCCGCGTCGATCACCATCACCGCAGCGTCGACCGCCGTGAGTACGCGATAGGTATCTTCCGAAAAGTCTTTGTGCCCCGGCGTGTCCAGCAGATTGATGCGATAGGTCGTCGCGATGGAAGCTTCCGCTGCGCCCTCAGGATGAGGCTCGGCGTTGGCGGTGTAATCAAATTGGAGCACTGTCGACGAGATCGAGATGCCACGTTGTCTTTCGAGTTCCATCCAGTCGCTGGTGGTCGCGCGTTGGTTCTTGCGCGCGGTGACCGAGCCAGCGAGTTCGACCGCCCCGCCATAGAGAAGAAGCTTCTCAGTGAGCGTGGTCTTGCCTGCGTCAGGGTGCGAAATAATCGCGAAGGTTCGGCGAGGAAGTAGTGCGGAGTTTGGCTGGCTCATTCGTCGTCATCGTTGGCACGGTTTTGCTCGCGCGTCGCTTTGATCCGCGTACCCTCAAAATATGCTATTCCGCCCAGCTTTGGTCGAAGATGTGCCCACGATGTTACTTATGGTCAGCGCGATCTGCGACCTACACGAAACGAATGACGCCGAACGCTTTGAGATTTTGCCTGATGTGTTGGATCGGTACGCGGCGTGGCTGCCCGCGCGAGCCGTCGATCCGCGTTCGGTATTTTTGTTGGCAGAGCGCGACGACGGTAAGTTCGCTGGATTCATCGTTGGCACTGTGGAGGCGGAAGTGCCGATCTTTCGCATCGCCGAATTTGGCTGGATCCACGACGTTTGGGTTGAGCTCGACGCGCGGCGTCAAGGCGTTGCCCGCGAGCTTGCTATACGCACAATTGCGGCGTTTAAAGTAATGGGCGTGCAGCAAATCCGCCTGCACACGGCGGCGTTTAATCACGATGCTCGCGCCTTCTTCAGTTCGATAGGTTTTCGTGCGAGCGTGGTCGAGATGCTGATGACGGTGGAGCGGCCGAATGGATCGGGATAATGGGTGGCCATTGGGTCGGGCTAGTGGTCTGAGCTATGGGTCGGGCTCATGGACAGGGACTTGCCAAGAATTGGTTACTACTTGAATACATTGTCGCGCAAATGCCTGAATCGATTTCGTCGCAGACGCACGCCACTAAGCCGCGATACGATGCAATCAACCACGGCCCCGTGGCGAAATGGCAGACGCAGCGGACTTAAAATCCGCTTTCCGTAACTGGGAGTGCGGGTTCAAATCCCGCCGGGGTCATTGCCTTATATTCCACGCGATCACATGCGACACGAAATAGC
Source organism: Phycisphaerales bacterium (assembly GCA_038240875.1). Taxonomy (GTDB): domain Bacteria; phylum Planctomycetota; class Phycisphaerae; order Phycisphaerales; family UBA1924; genus JBBRGG01. The sequence goes on from JBBRGG010000009.1 coordinate 15,324, forward strand.
ACTAACATAGCAAGATAATGATTTTATGCTTTTGGTCCAGACAATGTAATATCAGGCGTGCATTAGGTTCTACTCAGGGCCAACTCGCACGATCCTATGAAATTGTGGCGTGATGCACTTGGATATGGTACAGTTTCCTCATGAACACGCGTGGGACATGACTAGCTGAGAGGGTGCGTACGGCAGAATATAAGTAGGACTTTGTACAGATTTTGGTCACGGTGGTTGTAGCGGAACTCGCATTCTTTGAAATATAAGTAGAAGATGCTCGGGTTCATTCCTCTGAATCGCGCCTGTCGTGTTTTTGGCGTGCCTCCAGAAGCCTATGACGTGCCAATATGCCGTTGATGTGATTGCACGAATGATTCGACTACTGAACTCGTTGGCTGAATGATCGACCCGTACGAGTTTCTTGTAGCCCATGTCAACCAATTTGTCGTAACTCTTGAATCTGTCTAAGTCGATGACCGAGCGAAGTCCACTTTATTAGGAATCAAGGCCAATATAGCAGGTTTTGTACAGTCTACATAACCTCGGTGTAGACCTTGCCGTACCGCTTGCAGATGCCAAAGACGGTCGTTTTCTTGCCAGCTCCACGGCCAGCCTTGCCCTTGACGCGACGCGGGCCGAAGTAGCTTTCGTTGACTTCGACGGTACCACGGAACAGACGCTCAAGCTCGCACTCCTCAGCCATGCGTTCGCGCAAAAAGGCGAGAAAGCGGTTCACGCTCTCGCGGTTGATGCCGCATCCTGCAAACAAAGAGCTGCGAGATCTGGACCGCCGCAAGGTCGGCGGCCACGTGACGCAGGAACCTACTAAAACAGCCTCTGAAACCCGAGAACGGACTACATAACGGGTTTGCACTGTAAAACAACCTATCCTGGAACTTCCGGAGAGGCTCAGCTAATCATGGCCCGTCAACTAAATCCACTGGTTCGCGCCGGATATCTTGTTTTCAGTTCACTTCGTCTGCTTTACAGAATGTGCGATTTTTGTTTTTTCCCCGAATGCTTCTGTCTTACTTTCTGCTTTCCCAACTGTACCACTTTTTCACTCTGCCACTTCGCCACTTCTCTTTCAGCACCCACCTGCTTCATACACGCCGAAGAACGCCGCGATGTCGTCGCCGGTGATCCCGCCGTCGACGTTGGCGTCGGCGCAGCCCGTTCCAGCTTCGTAGTCGGCGAAGAAAGCCGAAACGTCGTCGCCCGTCACGCCGCCGTCTTGGTTGTAATCAGCAGGACATGCTGGGCACGAAATGCACGCTGAATCTGACGCATCGAGCACCGTCAACGTCGCGGCATTGCTGGTCACACTGCCACAGGCGTTGGTGACGACGCAGTCGTACGAACCCGAGTCCGTTGTGATCAAGCTCGTCAGCGTCAGCGTGCTCGTCGCGGCGGTTGGGTTCGTCGTTGTGTCAACATTCACACTGCCTTTGCGCCACTGATACGTAAGCGGGCCGGGTCCGCTCGCACCAACGGCAATGCTCGCCGATCCGCCCGCACAGATGATGTCGCCCGTAGGCTGGATTACAATAGAACATGGAACAGCTCGCAACAGCAGCGCGTTGCCATTCACATTAAACTCGCCATTCACGCCAACATTGAAGTTCAGTGGCGTAACAAGACCTCGCGGTGTGCCAGTCTGTGGGTTTGTCATAGTGCTGGCGTCGGCAACATTAATAAGTTGGTTATTTGAGATGTTCGCCGCATACGCGCTGGAGTGTCGAATGAGATTGCGAGATTGACCGAAGATTTCAACCTTATTATTTGCGATGATGATCGTGTTGTAGTTGGTCAATTGTCCTCCCATCGCCGGGCTGGTATCGCGAAAGCTAAAGAATCCTTCGGGGAATTCCGACGCAACGATCTCGTCGGCTTGAATATGGTTGTTAGTGAAAGAAAGATTATTCCACACGGCATCGCTCCAGAAGACGCCTCGGCCGGGGTTGATAACTATATTATTATTAAAGTCGAGCGGCCCCGGAGCGGCAGGAGTTTCGCTACCAGGGTCAAATGTGCTAAATAAATTGCCATAATCGCTGTCAACCGGAAAGTCGAAAACGTTTCGCTCGACGATCATGCCATTGTGCGGGCCTTCGATTGAGTACGACTTCGTGAAATAGTTGTTGCGAATGCGAAAGGTATATGGATTCGCGCCGGTAGGTGGCAGGAGCCCTCCGGCGAAACGAGGCACAGAGAGCACGCCGTCGAGATAGTTGTTCTCAATATCAACGTAATAGTCATTCTCAAACGGCAACTCGATAGCGAAGTCGCAGCGAATAGTGTTGTTACTGATGCGAGTATTGCGAAACTCACGTCCCTTTACCCCGAAAACATTATCAAGGCGGGTGCCGGTGCGCTCGAAGCGATTGTTGTCGATGACCGAAAGACCCATATAAGATATGAAGAGCGAGCCGCCGGTAGTGCCGAACGAACCGTCGCCGTTGACTGTCTGTCCACCGGCATCAAGAAAGCGATTATTCGTAATAGAGATATTGTCGCCGATGAATCCGCGAATGCCGCTCCAGCGAAAATTAACAAACTCTACGCCCGAGATCGTAACATTATTACACGCGATATAATGAATACCGCCATATACCTGCGGGCCGGTAAGCGTAACATTTCTTACACTAAGGTTTGCCTGGTCGCGTCCGAGATCGATCAGGTACGCATTGGGATTTGAGAACTCAAAGTTAACGTCGGCGTCGTACCACGCAGCAACAGGAAATGCAAACCCCGGCGCGTTCTGAATGATCGTTTGCCCGGCTCCCGCACCGACAATTGACATCCCGTTCTTGAGCCTGAGCGTTGAAGGCAGCGTGTACGTGCCCGCCGCAACATTGACGGTTGTGCCAGGCTCGCCGCTATTCACAGCATTTACCAACTCGGCGGTCGTCGTGACCGTCACTTGGCCCCACGCAATCGATGACCCCATCGCCGCGACCAACACCACCGTTGACCGAAGCATCAGTCCAAGTTGTTGTCTAATGTGGCTCGTGCTCATAGCAGTGTCCCCGCTAATTAAGTTACGTTGGGTCCAGAAATTGACATTCTCGAAACCATCTTCCAAGCTCGAAACCATCTTCCAAGCTAGAAACCATCTTCCAAGCTCGACACCATCTTCGCCGAGCCACGACCGCTCGCCTCGAAGCCATTTAACATACACGATTCAATAGGTATGCAGCAAATTTTCCAAGCAATTGTGTTTTATTTAGCTTAATTAACTCGTTTGATTCTATGATTACCCTGCTCAGCGCCAAAGGAAACACTTGTGTCTCTAGAATCCAGTCTGAAAGAACCATGAGGGTAAGCGAGTGGGTATTTTTTTATCATCGCTTGCACGAAAACCTGTATGACTAATAAAAAACCCCGGCTCACGCCAGGGGTTAATACATTCATTCACTTCATCTGCTTACCTGAAAGACTTTGCCGTCTTTATTTCCGAATGCCGAACGACGAATGCCGATTGTCGTGCCTGCCTTCTTGCCTTGCCTTACGCCTTAAATCCCGCCTTAAAAGCCTTCACGGCTTCCTCAAGCTTCTTCTCTACAGGTTTGATATCAGGCTTGGCAACAAGTTCATCGCGAATCGGCTTGCCAACAGTCTTCATATATTCAAGCAACCCAGTCTCGAACGCACGCACTTTCACCACCGGCACATCGTCCAAAATCCCGCGCGTGCCCGCGAAGATCGAGATGATCTGATCTGTCACATTAAATGGCGTGTACTGGCCCTGTTTCAGCAACTCGACCATTCGTCGGCCACGATCAAGCTGCCGCTGCGTTGCCTTGTCCAGTTCTGTACCAAGCTGCGCAAAGGCTTCGAGTTCACGAGCCGACGCAAGGTCGAGTCGTAGCGAGCCCGAGATCTGCTTCATGGCCTTTACCTGCGCATTGCCACCGACGCGCGACACCGAGATACCGACGTTAATCGCGGGGCGAACGCCAGTGAAGAAGAGTTCGGGTTCGAGATATATCTGGCCATCGGTGATGGAGATGACGTTGGTCGGAATATACGCCGAAACATCGCCTTCCTGCGTCTCAATCACGGGCAGCGCGGTGAGCGAGCCGCCGCCGTTCTCGTCGGACAACTTGGTTGCGCGTTCGAGCAAGCGGCTGTGGAGATAAAAGACGTCGCCGGGATACGCCTCGCGGCCCGGGGGGCGACGCAATAGCAGCGACAATTGGCGATACGCAACTGCCTGCTTGGACAAGTCGTCATACACGCACAGCGCGTGCTTGGGCATGGGATTGCCATCGGGTAGCGTGGCACCAGGGTTCTTACCCGTCCACATGAAGTATTCGCCCATCGTGCAGCCGGCGTATGGCGCGATGTACTGCATAGGTGCCGGGTCGGACGCGCCCGCATTCACGACGATCGTGAACTCCATCGCGCCATTCTTGCGAAGAATCTCAACGACCCCCGCGACCGTCGATTCCTTCTGACCTACGGCGACATAAATACACACCACCGCATCCTTGGTTCCCCAATACTGCTTCTGGTTAATGATCGCGTCAATCGCGACAGCGGTCTTGCCCGTCTTGCGGTCACCAATGATCAACTCCCGCTGACCTTTACCAATTGGGATCATGGCGTCGATAGCCTTGATGCCAGTCTGGAGAGGTTCGGTCACGGGCTGCCGCTCGGCGATGCCCGGCGCGATGATGTCAACCTTGGAGAACTTGGTCGCGTTCAACGGACCCGCGTCATCTAGCGGCCTTCCAAGCGGGTCAACCACGCGGCCCAAAATCTCTGGACCAACCGGCACTTCAAGCAGACGGCCCGTCGACTTGACGACGTCGCCTTCTTTAACCGAGAGGTAATCGCCATAGATGACAGCGCCAACGGTGTCGATGTTCAGGTTGAAGACCTGACCCATAATGACGCCTTCGTTGGTCTGGAATTCCAGCAACTCGCCAGCCATGGCCTTGCCCAAGCCATAGACGCGCGCGATGCCGTCGCCGACTTCGACCACCCGGCCAACCTCGGAGACTTCAAGCTGAGGAGCAAACGCCTCGATCTCCTGACGAATGACGGACGCGATCTCGTCGGTGCGAATCTTCACGGGGAGGTTCCTCGTCTGGCCAAGTTTTGAATAGCCTTGGCGTGCCTTGCGGCGTACGGAATCACTTTCAAAGCGGACACATTTAAACGCCTCGCCGACACGGCCCGCAACGGCTGCTAGGCTGCCCCAAATACCGCTGCTTCGGGCGCGAATCAGTAAGGATCCAAGGGTAGCGCGTTCCCACCCCCGCGGAAAGCGCGATGCCATCGTCCATTACTACTCCATCTACACAGGCTTGCCGCAGCCCCACAATCAGCGAGACAGGTAAATTTATCTATCTTCCGGATCAATCCGATGTAGGAACAAGATCTGTCTGTGTGACCGTCGCCTCAATAGGTATTCTCAACCTCACAGGCTGTCTTTGTCTTTCTCGACAACTCGCTCCAAACTCTGGAATCAACAAATGGCCTTCTCTTGCGTTCGCCTAGCTACTCTTAGTGCATCAGTTCTGGCGATTTTCTCAATAGCTTCGCCGATGTTCGCTGCCGATCCGGCCTCTACATCAACATCTCCAACATCAATATCTTCAACATCATCATTTCCAGCAGCCGCCGAACTTGTGGCCGCCGCGTCAAAAGAACCATCTCTCACGCCCCAAGCCGCCTCCGCAGGCCACGACGGCAAACGCTTCTTCATCGATGATGGCTCGGGCAACCGCCTCACATTCAGTGGCGTAATCCAATTCCGCTACCAAGCCACCATCCGAAACGCACCCGCACCCATTCCTTCTGACCCAGATCTGGCCGACCAAGATCCTAAAGACTTTACCCATGGCTTCTCCAACCGTCGCGTCCGCCTCGGTGCCCAAGGCACCATTCAAAAGGACACAACCTACCGCATCGAAATCGACTTCGCTGGCGGCCCCGCCAATCTCATTGACTCGGCAATCACCCACAACCTTGGCAAAGGTCTTTCCATCCGCGCTGGTCAATTCAAACTCCCCTTCCTTCGAGAAGAAATCATCTCCCACACGGTACAGCTCGCCACCGATCGATCTCTCGTCAATACTGTCTTCACTCTCGACATTTCCCCCGCCATATCTTTGGACTGGAAAAACGACACCTACCGCGCATCATTCAGCTTCAACGACGGCGGAGGCGTGAACAATACCTATTACGACAACCCGCGTGAAGCCGATTGGGCTCTGACCGGACGCATCGAACGAGCCATCACCGGCCCATGGTCGCAGAGCGAACAATTCACGTCGTGGATCGGCGACCCCTTCTCCCTCTACTTAGGTGCTGCTGGGCACGCACAACAAGGTGGCGATACTGGCTCAATCACTGGCGCGACAAACGACGTTGATTTCTACGGCTTTACCGGCGACGTCATGCTCAAGGGAAATGGCTGGAACGCCTTCGCAGCCGTCGTCGGTCGAACCTCGCAAATCTCTTCTGGCGATGTCAGCGACTATGGCTTGCTGCTCCAAATCGGTGCATTTGTCGCCGAACAACACGAACTTTTCGCCCGCTATGCCTTAATCGTGCCCGACACCGATCGCTCGACCGACGACGCCTTCCACGAAGTGATCTTCGGCCATAACTACTACATTTCTCCCAAGTCGCACGTCGCCAAGCTCACCACCGAAGTGGTCTGGTTCCCAGGCGACCAAGCCGGGTCGGCTTCGCTCATCAAAGAGAACGCCAACCGTGGCTTCCTCAACTCCGACGAACCCAACGAAGTCACTCTTCGCATACAGCTCCAAGCCGTCTTCTGAAGCAAGTTGTCTATCAAGTTCTACAACAATCTGGCATACCTGCTTCATCCGTGCCTACTTCGCCACTCTTGCGGCGCAATAATCCTGCAATGAGCACCTCCTCCGCAGTTCTTGGCACCCCCGAGCTTCCACCCGCGCAGATGCACCTGGTCTCACCGATCAAGCCGGTTCAAGGCCGCGTCATCGAATCTCGTCGCTGCACCGCTTCGACCAAAGCCGCTAGCTTTATCCGGCATGTCACAATCGATGTCTCCCACACTCCCTTGGCAGGAAATTTTCTTGCCGGACAGTCCTTCGGGGTACTAACCCCAGGCCTCGACTCAAAGGGCCAGCCCCACAAACTTCGCCTGTATTCCATCGCGTCGCCACGCCAAGGCGAAGACGGTTCCGGCAACGTCCTTGCCACCACTGTTAAACGCACCATCGACGAGCACCACGAAACCCACTCCCTCTTTTTAGGTATTTGCTCCAACTACTTGTGTGATCTTCGCGAAGGCGAACCTGTCAACGTCTCGGGGCCCAATGGCAAGCGCTTCTTGCTGCCTTCAGACCCCCACTCTCATGAGTACGTTTTCTTCGCCACTGGAACAGGCATCGCCCCATTCCGAGGCATGTTGATGGAGCTTGCTGCCGCTGACTATAAAGGGCGAGCATTGCTGGTCTTGGGCTCGGCGTACGCCACCGACATTCCCTATCACGCCCAGCTACAAGCGCTTGCGGCTCAATACTCGTGGTTTACGTACCAGACCGCGATCAGCCGCGAACGCCAAGCCGATGGCCAAGGCCCTCTGTATGTCCAAGATCGTCTACACAATGAAGCGAGCCCCGCCGCAGAAATCCTTGCTTCTTCCCGAGGTCTTCTCTATGTCTGTGGCATCGCCGGAATGGAAATTAGCATCTTCCAGAAGTTGGCTCTCATCCTTTCCGAAGCCGCCCGGTCGCAATACCTGGCACTTGAATTTGAAGCCAACGACCCGCTCGCGAACCCACTATCATGGGATCGACGCATGCTCAACAAACAGATCAAGCTCACAAGGCGAGTATTCCTCGAGGTCTACTAAATACATGCGTGCAGATTAGATTACCAGCAACGATCCAAGAATGGGTGCCCGCCTTTGCCAAGTGCCTTGCAGATTTTTTGCCACCGCGGTTTTGCTCTCGCGCATTTGCCCAAAGGCTTTTCCGCATCATCTACGCCAGCGGCGCATCCCGCGCGTACCTTTCACGCACCCTACGCCAGCACTTGCAGGTATTTGACCCTGCCTCCTCGTGCTGTTACGTTGCCTGTCCAGTTTCTTGCCATAATAGTTTTTAGCCAGTCTAATTTCTAGTCCGACCCCTTTCACCAAGCCCTCACCCTCGGCACGCCAAGGCTCTTCGACGCGACCCGTCGAACCATCCCTGACTGCCACCGGAGCGACGACGTGACCAGCGCCGCCGACATAAACCTTCTGTCTACCAATCACGCCCACTCAATTCGTACTGCATGCACAGCCGCTTGTGGCCTAGCGACTTCAACTCGCGCGACTCGCTCATTGCGACTGGCAGCATGCGGGCTTGCGTCGATCGCGTGGCTTGCCTTTGTCCCGGTAACGAACGCGCAGGCCCTAGCTCCTGAACTCATCACCACGGTTTCTCTCGACGCATCGCAAAAAGCACAGGTCAAAGCCTTTATCGACCCATTCGTCGTTCAGCTTGCCAGTGGCGAGCAGAAGAAGATACAAGCCGCTCGCTCGGTGATTCTTGACCCATTGGGCAAGCAAGGGGTTTCGGTTTCGTTCAGGCTGGAACTTTCCAACCAACTAGTCCCAACGCTGACCAAGCTTTTGACCGACGACGCCAAGAACGCTGCGGGCGCGAGCTCAATTAGTGCGATCAACGCGATCATTCTTGCAGGCGAACTTTCGACCGAGCAAGCTTCGACGCTGATCACTTCGTCTATTGGTTCTCCCAAAGCAGACCTTCGCTATCAAGCCGCGATGGCACTGCGCCGGACACTCGAAACGATAAAGGCTCAAGCGCCCGCGATGAGTGCTGGCCGTGCATTGGACCTGGTCCGCGCAATCGAAGACCGCATCAAAGCTGAGAAGGACCCACTGGTGATCGATGCTCTGGTTCGCGCGGGGTTAGCCGCGGGCGAAATACGTGTCGATGGCTTTGCACAAGTTCGTACCAAGGGCCTTGAAGTTGTTTCCAGCGGCATCGGCTCGCAGCTCAAGGAGCGCAAGGCTGATCCGCTTCCCGAATCACATGCAGAGGCGATTATCCGCGCGGGTTCGGGCGTTCGCGACGCCATCACCGGTGCAGCTCAAGGCACGCGAGTCGATGTCTTGATCGCGAAAGCCGCGGCGGACTTAGGTGGCCAGCTCATCGCCCACGCCACACGAGTTGTTCAAGCTCAGCACCTTTCGCGTGTGAGCGACTCGGGAGAATCCGCCAACGTGCTTCGAGAGCGCTATGCCCAGATCGCTCAGCTTGGCGAAACGCTCGTCCTTGTCAGCGGCAAAACACTTAACGAATCATCTCAACTTCAAGGCAAGAACCTTGGCACAACCCTGCGTGCCAACACGACACAGTCTGATGCGAACTTCGCTCTCGATGCCCGCACGCTCGTCGGCCCCGAAGGCGTCCTCTCCAAAGCCCCGTTTGACTTTGAGAAGAACCGGTTTTTGGATAAGTAACGCTCATTTCGCATCGCGTATACGCCTAATCTGACTTCGAGCAGACAGTCGACACATGAGATGCGCAAGAAATTGCTACCCCTAATATTTAGATTATTCGAAATCTTTGTACGCAATACACGATTAACTGCGTCCTTTGCGAATGAGCGAGACGGCACTACAAGACTAGTATCTATATACCATGGTGCTATTTCTTTATTTCTTTTTACACAATATAAATCGCTGCCAAATTTAATTTTCTACGTATTTTTTAATTGTAGTCTGTCATTTATCTTACCTTCGTTATCGACATAATCGAATTGCCAAAGCCGCAGAAGAAGCCAACTCCTTCCTATGCCCCTCGTGCCACTACGACCTTCGGTTCAACATCGGCCCTCTACCCGAAACAATCGCAACTCCATCACCTGTCCTGAATGTGGGAAAGCTACTTCACTCCAAGCCATGCGTACATTTGGATACCGAAGTCATTCGATTTCCGCGAGCGAACGTTCAAGCGGCAAATAGATCGTTATTAATATCTGGGCTGTCATTAGTATCCATTTTCTTTGAGAGATCTGGATCTAGCACCGAAGGCTCGCAGGGTTGTAGCAATTGGTGCACCGCAGCCCGCGGCTTCGCTGTCGAAACGCAACACGTGGAAAACGATGCGTGTATTCGTTCTGCCCCGGTTCTGCCCCGGCGGGGCAGAGAAAGCGCGTGTGGGGTTGGTGTGAGTGTTGCCGTTACTCAGTGAGTATTTCTTTACCCGCAGGGCAAAGAGAAATTAGAGAACGACTTTCCACGAGTTGCGCTCGCTCAAAGCGAGGGCTCCACCCCGCTGCTACAGCTCGTCGCCCTACCTCGCCCCGTCCGTTGAGGCCACTATGAATGCTCACCTACGGTCGCGATGACCTTAACTTCAAATGCGATGGGCGCGTTGCCTGCGGTTGGGAGCGCCCCCACTTCAACGGTGGTTCGCGTGGGCGAGTTTGGCCCGACAGGGAAATACTGGGCAAAGAGCTTGTTGTACGACGGAAAATCGCGTTTCATGTTGGTCAGAAAGACCATCACATCAATGATGCGGTCCCATGACGAGCCCGACTCATCCAGCACGGCTTTTACGTTCGCAAAGCACGCGTGCACCTGAGCCTCGATGTCATAGGTTGCAATCGAGCCATCAAGGTTGAGGGTCACGCCAGGGATGTCTTTGCTGCCCTTGAGTCGCGGCCCGACGCCCGCAAGAAACAGGAGCGGCCCGACGCGGCGCGCGTGGGCATAGGCTCCAACCGGTTCGGCGGCGTTCTTGGAATGGATCGCCGACGTCACGTTGGGTTCGCGCGCTGTCATGCCGACTCCAGATTCGGAGGTCGATGTAAGAAAAAACATTCCATCGCAGAGAAGATCATTCGCCGCGTCTTACCGCTTGTTCATCGGAACGTACGGCGCTTCGTGCGGGCCGTTGTAGTTGACGTCGGGGCGATAGAGGCGGTTGTCGGCGAGCTGTTCGAGCACGTGAGCGCTCCAGCCACCGACGCGACCGATCACGAACATCGGCGTGAAAAGGTCCAGTGGCAAGCCGATGCAGTGATACGTGGTCGCAGAATAGAAATCGACGTTGGGGTAAATGCCTTTGGCGGCGACGGCGGTCTCCATGGTCTTTTCGATAGCCGTGCTCTTGTCGTAGAGATCTATGTTGCCGGTTTCTTGGGCGAGCTCTTTGGCGAGAACCTTAAGGTGGGTCGCGCGCGGGTCATACGCCTTGTAGACGCGGTGCCCGAAGCCCATTATCTTATCTTTCTTGGCAAGCTTATCGAGCGTGTACTTCTCGGCGGCTTCGGGGCTGGCGATCTCGTTGAGCATGACCATGACGCCTTCGTTGGCGCCGCCATGCAGGGGGCCGCGAAGCGAGCCGACGGCGGCGGTGATCGCCGAGTAGAGATCGCTGAGCGTCGAGATGACAACGCGTGCCGAGAAGGTCGAGTTGTTGAGCCCGTGGTCGGTATGCAGAACCAGACAGACATCAAGAGCCTTGACCATCGTGGGCGTGGGCTTGGTGCCACTGATCATGAACAGGACGTTCTCGGCAATTGAGAGCGTGGGGTCTGGGGCAATTAGAGGCAAACCTTGGCGATGGCGATGAAAGAGCCCGAGCATGGCTGGCACGGTCGCGAGCAACGTGATTGCTTTTTCGCGGACAGAAGGTAGGTCGGTGAGATTGGGCTTGGGGTCAATGAGCCCCATGGCGGAGATCGCCGTGCGCATGACGTGCATGGGCTGGGCGTCTTTGGGCATGGAGACGATTAGGTCGTGGATGTATTTGGGGAGGGTGTAGCGAGTGCGGATTTCGGCTTCGAACTTTTTGAGTTCGTCGGCTTTGGGAAGTCGGCCGTTCCAGAGGAGGAAGACGGTTTCCTCAAAGGTGCTATTCGAAGCGAGTTCGCCGATGGGGATGCCGACGAATTCAAGAATGCCTTTCTCGCCATCGATAAAAGAAATCTTGGTGTCAGCGGCTACTACGCCTTCGAGACCTTTGGAATACGTCGCCATGAAATCAAGCTCCTCGGCCAGCCTTACAAGCCAGCACGGTTCAGTTTCGTATCCGATCCTTTACCCGATGCGTCCAATTCACACACGAACGATACGCAGTTCTAGCAGCTCTTCAAAATAGCTAACCGGCCACCAACATCCTGCGAGGTCACGCCAACAGACGCCCACTATAGAAACGGCATCGGCACAAAGGCGAGTACGCACACGATTCGTCTGCGCTTCAGGTAGCAAAATCGTAGAGCCCCGGCTTTGTATTCCGGTCTTCCCCTCGTACTCGGCTCGTTGCTGAGGCAGCTTTGGTAGAAGGTGCTAGGTACAGCAGATTACCTAAATTTGATTAAGAGTTCGGCCCGCCAGGCTCGTTTCGAGTTGCTTAGCTTGCTTCCCACCGTACTGTCTGCAATGGCTCGAACTCGGATCAAGATTTGTGGCGTACGCGATGTGGACATGGCCCTGACTGCGGCTACTGCGGGAGCTGATGCAATCGGGCTGGTCTTTGTTCAGAATTCGCCTCGCTTTGTGAACCCGGATGATGCGTATGAAATTATGAGTGCGCTCCCGCCAATGACTACGGCGATCGGCGTCTTTGCCAACCACTCACTCGAAGCCTTTAGCGATATCGAAGAGTGCTGCCCAACACCCGTCACGCAACTTCATGGCACCGAAGACGAAAAACTTGTCAAGAAGTGTGGCCCGGATGTGATTAAAGCCATTCGCTTTGACCCCGAAACCATCGCCAAAGATATCGAACGCTGGACCGCGGTTGACGAAGTGTGCGCACTGCTCATCGATGGAGCAAACCCAGGTAGCGGCGAAGCAATCAACTGGGAAGCGTTGGCCTCCTTTCTCGAAAGCGTTTCACTGCCGATTATTCTGGCTGGTGGCCTGACGCCCAAGAATGTTGGCGCTGCAATCGAGTTGATCCAGCCTTGGGCGGTTGATGTATCAAGCGGAGTGGAGTCGGCGCCTGGGATCAAGGACGCCGAATTGATCGAAGCGTTTTGCAAGGCGGTCCGGGCCGCGGACCACGCTGCGGATAAGATGTAAAGAAACTGTTGCAAAGAACTAGTAAAGAGTATCGGCTCCTTGTAACAGCCAAAGCCAGCCACGATCCAGATCGCGTACAAACGTGTACAGTGAGCCTCTTGCTAATTCTACGAGCAGAAGACGGCCTGCTCATGTGCTTGCGCGTCTTGCATTCAACGGAGATTCGCCATGATGTTCGAACTTACGCAGACAACTTCCGCACGCACGCTTGGTATCGCGGCTGCTTCGATATTGGCTCTGCTCGCTGGAACCGCTTCTGCTCAGAATTCTGGCGCGGTTACAGGTATGAGCATGAAAGCTGCGCAGGTCGATGACAAACCCGCAGGCGAATCCGCCGCGATTCCAGGCAAGTTGACCGCCGCTCAACGCGATAAAGCTGAAGCGATCCTTGCCAAGTCTATCGAGTTCATGCGGGCTCGCCAGCATAGCAGTGGCGGCTGGGGCGTTCGCGAACAAGGCCCCACATTCCCCGCGATAACCAGCCTGGTTGTACTTGGATTTGTTGATGGGCCTATCGGCGGAGCGACCACCATTCCCACGACCGATCCAGCGATGCAAAAGGCTCTTGATTTCCTCCTCTCCAAGCAGCGCGAAGATGGTGGCATCTTCGACCAGATTCTGCCGAGCTACAACACCGCGATCTCTCTTTCCGCAGTCACGCGCTATCCAGATCAGCGAGCCAGAGACGCCGCGGTAAAGGCGTTGGCGTTCTTGCGCACTCTGCAATGGGCCGAGGACAAAGCCAACCAAGCCGACATGACCGATGCCGCGAAAGCTGTCGGCAAAGAAGATCCGTTCTATGGCGGCGTGGGCTATGGAAGGCACGGCCGCCCCGACCTTTCCAACACCGCCTTCTTCGTCGAAGCATTGAAAGACGCTGGCGTCGAGAAGGATGATCCTGCGTTTACCCGCGCGCTTGTATTCCTCCAGCGCACACAGATGCTCGCGGCTGGCGAAGGCACGTCGGCTAATCAAGCCACGCCCGCTAATCAAGCCACGCCAGGCAACGACATGGCGTACGCCAAGGGTTCAACGCAAGGCGGCTTCATCTACGCAACCAGCGTCAACAAGGATCGCGTAGGCGTCGGACAGAGCAACGCTGGCGATATCGCCGAGAGCTTGTCCGGCCCGGCGGGTACTGTGGTAACGATCGCGCTAGGTAAAGGCCTCGATGGCAAGCCGAAACTGATGACCAAGGACGAGGTGCAAGCAGCGATGAGAAAGATCGCCAAGAGTTTAGAGTCGTGGCCAGTGGCAAGAAGTAACGATGAAGTTATTGGCAATGACGCCGTAGTGCTGCTTGGCGCGACCGCCGACAACCTGGCGGCGAACACCTTCGAGGTTCGCACGCCCATTCAAGACATGGCGGAGATTGCCAAAGCCGTCGAAGCCGAGTTCACTGGTGCAACGGTCGAAGCCAAACTAGTCTCGGCATGGATGGGCGAAAGCCGATTGCGTGCCTATGGCTCGATGACGTACGCCGGGTTTAAGAGCTTGATATATGCAGGCTTGTCGCAGGATGACCCGCGCGTCCTAGCGGCGAAGAGCTGGATCGAAGCGAATTACACCGTCGCCGAAAACCCATCGCTCGGTACGGACGGCTACTTCTATTACCTGGTCGCATTCAGCAAGGCCTTGGAAGCCGCGAAGATGGATGTTGTGAAGACGCGCGGAGTCGAAGATTCCGCCATGGTCGCGCGAGCATGGCGGGTTGACTTGATTGATGAACTCGCGAAACAACAGAACGCCGATGGCTCATTTCGCCCAGTTGATGACCGCTGGATGGAAACCGACCTTGAACTCATCACAGCGTACTGCATGATCGCCTTACAACACGCGCTGCGGTAAACAAACAAACTGTGTGAAACGATTCGTCGCTGAAACTCAAGCGTGTCTTGGGTGACCTTTCTCTCCAAGAGAGCCTTTACTATCACCATTCTATATATTTCTTCGCATAAGTTTCATTGCGAATTCGTAGACGCAAACGCCTAGCAGTAAGCAGGCGTGACACAGTTTGCAGATGCACAATAGTAAAAGTCCTGCAGAGTACACGCCTGCAGGCTGCCCCTATCGAACTCCGGGGGTTATAGCAAACAACCTGGCAGATATGCGTGATTCAGCCGCCAAACCCGGCTGATGACATCTGCTGATCTACCTAGACAAAACCACGTTCTAAAAATAAAAGAACCCCTCTAGGTTTACCTAAAGGGGCTCAAGAGTCGGCGATGACCTACTTTCCCGCAGTGCAGTATCATCGGCAGCAAAGGCTTAACT
>JBBRGG010000010.1:0-29590 GCA_038240875.1 Phycisphaerales bacterium
GGGTCATCACGCTCTGCCAGGCATCCGCCCAAAACCCCTTGGCTGGCTGGACGCCCAAGCCTTGCATGAGTTGAACGCCGGTGACGGTGGTCAGCCCCGCGCCGACGGCTTGTGGTGTTGATGGATTTGGCTCAGTTGGAATATTGGACGCCATCAGAATTCCTTGAGAGATAGCAAAGGCACAAGCGACCGAGCAGCGATTCAAAAGGACGAAGGACAAATCCTACACAACACACTTTGAGGCACCGCATCCGAGCATATGTACAGCCTGCTTACTTGTAGCTAATGCGTGGATCAGCCAACGCGTAGAGGATGTCAGCGATGAGCAGCGCGAGCATGTTTACAACCGCGATCATTACCGCGTTGGCAAGGATAACCTCGCGATCCTTGTTGTTAATGGCTTGGAGCAACAACTGGCCCATGCCTGGAATCGTAAAGATGCGTTCGATGACAACGCTGCCCGCAAGCATCGCCGGGAAGACCGCAGCAAAGATCGTGATCACCGGTAGAAGCGAATTACGGAACACGTGCGCATACACAATCGTTGATTGCGACACACCCTTGGCTTTGGCGGTGCGAACGTAGTCCATGTTGAAGTTGTCGAGCATCGCAGCGCGAGTTTGCTTGCTCAGCACCGCAAAGCCTGTATAGACAATGCAAGCAACCGGCAGGATCGCATGCCACACAAAGTCGAGCATGTAACCCATCTGCCAAGAGCCATCTTCGAGCATTCTGGGCAAAAGAGTCATTTCCGAAGCCAAGCTGTCATGCAGGCCCGTAACCGGGAACGCACCAAGATATTCATTGCTCGCAAGGAAGCTCAGTGCGAGCGTCCCAGCCCACACAGTTGGCATCGACCACAGCCCAACAAGCGTGATGCCAGAGATGGAGTCGAAGCTCGAGCCCGCGCGGTTCGCCGTGGCGATGCCCATCGGTAGAGCAATCATGTAAATGATGGGAAAGGCGATGAGATTGAGCGATATCGTGACTGGCAACGCGTCGGCGATCATCTTGGTTACCGGGACGTTGCGTGCAAAACTCTTGCCAAAGTCGGGCCAGCCAATGCTCATTATTCCTGGGACGATCGGGACGCCAGATTGTTCATAAATGCGAGCCTTGAAGAGCGCGAGGCTCTGGTCTCGCATTGCCTGTGCTTCCCCATACGCGACAATCATCCGTTCGCCAGCTGCTTGTACGTCCTTCCACTGAGCCAGGTCTTTGTTCGGCGTGTGGCCCTTCCATCCATCGAGCTGAACTTTGAGCTTCTTCACGCCGCCATCTTTGATTCCAACCGCCCTTCCATACGGCGATAACGCCTCGGTAAACTTGGTCCGAGCGCGAACAAACTTCGCACGCGCCTGTGCATACTCACCATCAGCCTTGTTATACGCGATCATCTTTACTTCGCCGGTTGCGTCCACAGGAAACGGCGTATCAACCAACTTTGGACCAGGGATCGATTGCGCGAACAATTCCCAGAGAGGCGGGGCGACAAGCTCCTTTGGCGGTCGGATTTGTTCGCCTTGTGGCGTGACTTGCTCGCGTGCGCCAAACTTAACCGGGCTGACCCGGCCTAGCCATTTGATGTACTGCGTGAAGACCGACGTGTCAAGCCCGTAGCGATCTTCCATGTAGGCTTGTTGCACGGCCTTTTCGGTTGACTCGGTCGCGCCGCCGCCAGCTACTCGAAGCGAAGCACCAACGCCGCCTGGTGAGAGCGCGACGAGCATGAAGATGAGAAAGGAAATCCCGATAAGCGTGGGTACCATGAGCAGCAGGCGTCGCACGATGTAACTGATCATCTGCCGCTCCTTCAATCATCCAAAGCCGGGTGTAACGAAGAAACATGCCCGACGTGAAGTGTGATGTGAATAATTACGAACCCAAATCTAAGTTAAGCCAGAGTCAAGCCAGAGAGGACCGATCCAGCATGTTGGTACTCCTGCGTGCCAGCGAACGGTGCGAATCCAAAATAAATCCGGACTGTCATGAGTAACCCCTCTTCCGAAAGAGGGCTTTAGCGTGACTTTTCTATGCGACCTTGTCTAACTTTCAAGTGTGATTCTTTCGTGCCCGTGTAACGTGATAAGCGAGCATGTATCAGCAAAGAGCCCGCACGCTGATCTCTCATCACGCGACGCGATTATTGAGTTGGAGTTGAAGCAGCGCCAGACTTCAAGAAAATCTCGTCGTACTGGAATCCATTCTTATATTCAACAAAGTTGCCCACGCGGCCTCTAACAATGCGGATCCACGGACGTTCAAGCAGGAAGGTGTAAGGCTGCTCATCGTGCAGAATCTGATGAAGCTTGTGCCAGATCTCCATGCGCTTGGCCGGATCGAGTTCCAGGCGGCCTTCCTCGATGAGCTTGTCGGCGTCGGCGTTGCGCCACTGCACGAAGTTGTCACCTTGGTTCTCGATATAGCGGCTGTGCCAGATCTGCTGCGGGTCGCTCTCGGGGCTTGCAGGCGACCAGCCCATGGTCAACGCGTCGTAGTCGCGGTCGTCCATCGTTTTCATGAACACGGACCAGTCCATCGTGCGGATCTTGACGCGGATCCCGACGCGAGCACATTGATCCTTGAGGTAGTCGCCGACGCGACGAGTAACTTCACTGCCGACGGCGAAAGTAAACTCAAACTCCATCGCTTCGCCCGCGTCGTTGGTGCGAAATTGCTGCCCTGGACGTACCTTCCAACCTGCCTCTTCCAATAGTGTGATCGCCGCGTTCACGTCATAGGGAAGCGGCAGAATAGAGGGATTGGCCTGCGCCGTTTCACGGTTGAATGGGCCATTCGAAATGCGACCGGTATTTTCGAAGAACTCGGCGTTCATGAGATCGCGATCCAAGAGCATTGTCATCGCACGACGAACGCGCTTATCAGCGAAGATAGTCTTCTTGCCGTTGCGCAAGTCACAGTTCCAGCCAATGAAGTTGTACCCGCCACGGATGTTAAACCAGAGATGGGCCGTGTTTTTCTTAGCCCATTCGGCATCTTTCTTGAGCTTGCCGTATTGGACGGGGCTCGGCGTGGTGAGGTCGGCCTCGCCGTTGTTAAAGGCTATCAATCGAGCCGTGTCCTCGCTGATGACCTTGAAGCGAAGCTCGTCATAGACAGGCTTGGGTCCCCAATATTGTTCGTTACGAACCAAGACAACATCGGTGCTTGGCGTCCACTGGTTGGTAATGCTGGTGGATGAAAACTTGAATGGGCCAGAGCCGATCACAAAGCCTGTGGCTTCATTAAACTGCGTCGGGGTCACGTTCTCATAGATGTGCTTGGGGAGGACAGGAAAGCTGCCCATCGCGCCCGAAAGATTGGTGAAGAGGACGAGGTTAAACTTGAATTCGACGGTCTTGTCATCGACCTTAGTGATCGACTCGATGAAGTCGGTGACAGAACGCCCACGTTCGGCTTGGACGAGTGGGTTACGCATCCAGTTGAACGTCCATATAACGTCGTCCGCGGTTACAGGCTCGCCATCGCTGAAGCGAGCGCGATCGTTGATGCGAACGCGAAGCCATGTGCCATCTTTGGGAAACTGCCACGCATTTGCGAGAACGCCACGAAGTTCGAGGGTTTTGGGATTCCACTCGGCGAGATACTCGGTGATGCGCTCAAAGACCCACGCGCCATACACGTCTTTGTAGACCAGCGGCACAACGGTCGAAGGCTGCGCGTTAATCGCTTCGGTAAAGGAGCCACCCGTCGCAGCGCCGGGTTGCTTGAGTGGATCGCTGTCGAACGCGAGATTAGGTTGCCAGGCAATGTCTGTTCCAGGACGAGCCCAGGAAACATCACGTCCTTGCGCGTCGCGCCCACCAGGCGTACCTTTGGCAACTTCGACAGCGGACGCAGGTGTCGTGGAAGTTGAAGCAGAAGCAGTTTCGCTGGACTGGACGGCGACACCGGATTCCAGCTTCGCCTCAATCTTCTTCAGGCGGCGATCAACGTTGGACGTTTGGTCAGCGATCTCATTGAGCCGGGCATCATCGAGCGTTCGCTGGATCTTGCCTTGCTGGCGCTCAAGATCCGAAAGGCGGTCGCCTAGCTTACTGGTGTCCGCAAAACGGCGATCTTCCTGCCACATCGATAGCCACACGCTTAGCACCGCAACGATAACGATGGTGAAGAGGACTAAATCTTTCAGACTGAAACGATTGTTCATGCCAACCTCATATCACTCAACACATGTGACTCTGCACG
This sequence comes from Phycisphaerales bacterium, assembly GCA_038240875.1. Classification (GTDB taxonomy): domain Bacteria; phylum Planctomycetota; class Phycisphaerae; order Phycisphaerales; family UBA1924; genus JBBRGG01. Next base: position 4,210 of record JBBRGG010000010.1, read on the forward strand.
AGAGAGAAAGACTCGCAGATGCAACGTTGTACGTCTAGCCGTTCTTGACTCCAAGGCCAAGAAGTAGTTCACACTACCACAATCACAAACCTTTGTCGCACCTTGTGAGATGCTCTTTGCACGCATTCATTCTTGACCAGCTCAGGGCGACTATCTCGCCAAGCTACACCGATTCGCATCCAAACTCAGCCTCCTGATCTATCCGATTTGTGCACAAGGCCAATTTTGCACGAACGTACCCCAACCTCGTAGACCGATGCGCATTAATTGGACGCGCACGTTTGTTTGCGGACACCTTGGATTCGCACGTTTGTACGTTTGCGTGATGCCGTTGTTCCTTGATTGTGCAACCATGAAACGGCAGATCGAGCATTCTCCGAATCTGGAACAACAAACGTGTGCAATATGTGTGTCAACGCCGTCCTCGTTTGGGGTCCATCGCTTCACGCAGGCCCTCGCCAACAAAGTTGAGTGCGAGCAGCGTCACGCTCAAGAGCAAGCACGGGAACACCAACAGCCACCAATTAGACTCGACGGGGTTCAATTCAGACAACCCTTCGGATGCCAGATTTCCCCAGCTAGGTAATGGCGGTTTTACACCGATACCCAGAAAGCTCAGGAACGATTCCTGCAAGATCGCCTGCGGAACGGTTAATGTTGCATACACGATAATCGGGCCCATTAAATTGGGCAAAAGATGACGCAGGAAAATGCGGGTTCGAGAGGCGCCTAGTGCGCGTGCGGCTTCAATGAATGGAAGTGTTTTCAGGCTCAGCACTTGGCCACGGATGACTCGCGCCATGGTCAGCCAGCTCACGCCGCCGATGGCGACTAAAAGCGTCAGGACATCAAGGCGCATCCGCTGGCTGCTACTAAGGTTGCGCGATGGGAACGCAATCACGGCTTCGTTGGTCAAGCGTTCTTGCAAAAGCGGATCGTTGCCGAGCATGCGTTCGATACCGACGGTGTCGGCAGGCTGGTTTTGTTTGATCGCAACGAGTACTGATTGCTCTTGAATATAGCTGGCTTTGGCTTTGGCACGAGTGGTGTATTCATCGACCAAGGCATCACCCGCAACCGCAAGTAGCACGACCAGAAGCACATATGGCAAGCCGTAAAGAATATCAACGATGCGCATCATCACCGCGTCAAGCCGTCCACCGGCGTAACCAGCAATTGCGCCATACATTGTGCCGATGAAAACGCTTAACAACGCAGCGGCGATGCCGATTGCCAATGAAATCCCGCCGCCTGTCAATACACGAATCAACAGGCTTCGGCCAAGTGTGTCGGTGCCAAGGAACCAGCGTGGCCAGTGAGACTTAAGGTCGCTAAAGACCGGGCCAGAAGTTTGTTTCAGCGCGAGTTCGGCGGACACGCCATGAGTCTGGGCAACGCGTGCAAGGGTTTCTTCTGGGACCATTGCATTGAGGCGTAGAGCTTGAGATTGATTTGGTGTGACCCACATCGGAGGCACACGAGCGGATGTGGTTTCGCCAGCGTTGTAACGAGGAACACCGGAATTGTTCGCGGCGTTGGATGAATCGGCGATGCCTGTGGTCCAAGGGAGCGAAGCGATGCACACAAGGATCATAAAGGCGAGTACACCCATGCCTACGAGCCCGGCTTTACTGCGTGTGTAGGGGTTATCGCGTTTAGGTGGCGGGGCCATCAGGGCGGGTACTGATTCTGGGATTGGATTTGGATAAGCAGTAGATGAAGATGTTGATGCCGCCTTCGAGGTGTCGGCGTCGGGGCGGAGTGAAGATGATGGTGGTGTGGTCGCCATGGTCGCGTGGACGATAGCGTGCTGCGGCTTGGCGAGCGAGGAAGTTGAGGTTTGGAATGGCGATTTAGCCGGACTGGCCTTAGGTCGGATTGGGTTCAGGCTTCACTGGCTACTAGAAATGTGAATATTCACGAGCCCATGGAAGCGATCATCCCCACAAGCAATAACCCGGCGAGCCCGGCGGCGAGCATGGCTTGGATCCAAGGCGTCAAAATCCCCACACTCGCGACAGACTGGGTTCCTGTTGCGGTTTGCACACGAACCAAAGGAAGCATCGAGGCCACACGCGTCGAAGCGACGACAGCTTCGAGATGTCTGCGGATTCCCGCGTCGTAGGCGGTGTCGTGCTGATTGACTTCGAAATCGCTTTGAAGCATGAGAGGTGATCTATATTGTGCAGGCGTGTTGGTTAATGCGCTGGTGTTTAGATCGCCTCTTCGTGCTGAGTCTTGGATGAGGGCCATCACGAGGTTGGCATCAAAGGGCAGGATACCTTCGCGGACGGCAGCAGCAACGAGCTTGGCTCGGAGTTCAGGCCTTAGGATCGCGGCTTTGCCTCCTTCGATGTTGCGAACGACTTCGCCTGCGAAACGAAGGCGAACGTCGGCGGCTTCGACGATCTCGTCAGGCTTTGAAGTGTCTTCGAGTTGGTGTGCGAGCTCGTTCTTGTGCGCGTGCGTGCGTTCGGGTTTGTTTGCGAGAGGCGAAATGATGCCACGCTGCTGCGTTGGGAGGGTGCCTGCGACAAGTCGCTTGGCCTTGTTGATATCGCGCGGAGTCGTGGGTGGGCGAGCGATGGTCGGTGCGATGGCTTCGGCGTTGGCGGCGTTGGCTTCAGCGTCGGCGGGGTTGGCTTCAGCAAGTAGATTTGCAGCGGTCGAAGTAGTGTGGGTCGCAGCGCGAGCTATGGCTGACGCGGAGAGTGTTGTAGAGATAATGGCGTGCGAAGCAAGACGCATTTCGCGTGCGACAGCTTGCAGGTTGATATCGACGACGTCCGCACCACGATGAAGTTCGCGGGGCACAGGACGAGTGTTTGAAGTTGGCCCAGAACGTAGATCAGTAGATGACGCGCGGCGTGTGCTTGAAGAGCTTCGAGCCGAATCGCTGCGAGAGGAATCGCTGCGAGCGGCGTCATTTCGTGATGCTTGGATTATGCTTCGAGAGAGGTTATTTGACGAAGCGCCAGCAGATTGCCCTGGGGTGTAGCCTTCGATGCGTGTGCGTATTACAGGTGTTTCACGACGCGACGCATCAGAATGCGTGTTGTCGAGTCCGACGAGCCTGAGCCGCGGTGCACCTGAGGTGATCGCGCCCGGCCCCGAGGAGTTGTTTCCTGGGTCCACCACCACAAAGAATGTACACCGCAGCTCGTCGACTGCAAGCTCACGTTGAACGAACTGACACCTTGTCCACGATTTCGCGAGAACGTGATCGGTATAACCCGCACAGACGTCATACTTCAACGCAAACACTGCGCGTGCGAGTTGGTATACACGAGGTCCGCGCTGGGGTTACACAAATGGCCTTGCCGTTGGAGGCCTTGGTAAGTTTTTGATTCGGGCTGGCTCGAGGGGTTGTCGTCAAGGCGTGGAAACATGTGGTTGGGAGCTAGTGTTTATGTATGCCTATGGAGCCATTACCGATGGAGCCATTACCCGAGGCGTTTGCGAAGACGCCACCGGCGAGATTTCGTCAGTTCGCATGCGTAGCTTTTGCGTACGGTTTGCGAGCATGTTTCTGCCATTGCGGGTATCGTTTCTGCGGACGACGGCTGTGCTAAGCGTTCCACTGTGGGTGATCATCGGTGTAATTAAGTTTGCACGTTTGCGGTGATGTTCCGTGTTGCACGCATACGCGAACGCGCGGTCGGACGTATGCGGGTGCATCGGCCTTGTTTGTGTGGCTATCCGCAGCATCCCAGCCGAAGCACGTGCTCGGAGTGTGGTAGGAAGATGATTACGCGGGACGAGATAAAAAGAGATGGCGCATCAGCGGGCGACTTCGATGGCTCGCGTTTCTCGTAGAACGGTGACGCGGATCTCGCCTGGGAATGTCATTTCTTCGCTGACTCGCTTGGCGATTTCGTGTGCGATCAAGAAGGCTTCGTCATCGCTCACGCGCGCGGCGTCGACCATCACGCGGACTTCGCGGCCAGCTTGAATCGCGTAGGCTTCGGTCACGCCACGGTGTTCCATGGCGATGGCTTGAAGGTCGTTGAGGCGCTGGACGTACTTCTCTAAACTTTCGCGGCGCGCGCCAGGGCGAGCTGAGCTGACAGCGTCGGCAGCCATCACGATGGGCGTGTAGAACGTGGTCGATGGAATGTCGGCGTGGTGGCCGCCGATGGCGTTGAGGACAGCTTCTTTTTCGCCGAATTGACGGGCAAAGTCCATGCCGATCTTTGGATGCCCGCCTTCCATTTCCTGATCCATGGCTTTGCCGATGTCGTGGAGGAAGCCGCAGCGGCGAGCGAGGGTACCATCGAGGCCGAGTTGGTCGGCGATGATCTGCGAGAGGTAAGCAACTTCGATCGAGTGACGGAGGACGTTTTGCCCAAAGCTGGTGCGGTAGTTGAGCTTGCCCATGGCTTCGACGATTTTGGGATGCAGGCCACGAAGGTTGACTTCGAGGACGGCGTCCTTGCCGAACTTGACGATGCGTTCGGCGATTTCGGAGCGAACTTTATCGACGACTTCTTCGATGCGAGTTGGGTGCATGCGGCCGTCGGCGATGAGGCGTTCAAGAGATTCGACGGCGACTTGCTGACGAACTTTGTCGAAGCAGGAAACGACGATGACGCCCGGGGTGTCGTCGACGATGATGTCAACGCCGGTGGCTTTTTCGATTGCGCGAATGTTGCGACCTTCGCGGCCGATGATTCGGCCTTTCATGTCGTCGGAGGGGATGGTGACGGTGCGGACGGTGGACTCGCTGGTGTGCTCGGCGGCGTAGCGCTGGATCGCCATCAAGGTAATTTCGCGAGCCTTGGATTTTGCGTTGGTCTCGGCTTCTTCGACGATCTTGCGGGTTGCTTTGGCGGAGTCGAGACGGGCTTCGTCTTCGACGCGGCGGAGAAGCATTTCGGTGGCGTCGTCTTTGGAGAGGCCACTGATGCGGATCAAAAGGTCTTTCTGCTCGGTCAGGGTTGACTCGACTTCGGCGTCGCGTGCGATGATCTTGGCTTCTTTTTCGCGCAGGTGGTCGGCTTGCTTGGAGACGGCTTGTTCTTTTTGAGCTAGGCCTTCTTCGCGGCGATCAAAGGCGTCTTCACGCTTGGCTAGGCGGCGTTCGGTTTCTTTGACTTCGCTGCGGGCGCGTTCGAGTTCCTGATCGCTTTTGGCTCTGCGATCCAGAACCTGTTTCTCGGCTTCGATGCGAAGTTTTTCGACGTCGGCCTCGGCGACAGAGCGGGCTTGGGCACGGATGTTTTCGGCTTCGACTTTTGCGGTGGCGATGGTGACGCCACCCATTTTCTTGGATACAAAGACGCCTATGAAAACACCAGCGCCTAAGGCGAGCAGCACTCCGACGATGACGGCACCTATCTCGGCACCGCTCATCGCGAGTGTTGGCATGAACATGGGATAATTGGCAGTGTTTGCAGCCATGCCAAGCTGTTGTGTGAATTCGTGCATACAGCGACCTCCTGCGCTTTGGGGGCCTTGCTGCCTTGTGGCTTCACTATGCCGAACTCAATTCAGGGGGCGATTCGGATCGATCTGCCACACGAGAACATGTGGGAAAGCTCAGATACTGGGTCCTAGCGAGGTTACCTACGCTTTGGACAAAGGCATCCTGAACGCTTCGATACGCCGCAAGAATGGGAGGAGTGCAACAGTTCGTTTTTGACGCGATGGCGAAGAATCAAGAAACGATCTCCTCGATTCAGCTTCACCATTTGCGTACTAAGGAAACATTGCACAACTACAGCTTCAGGCAGAGAGCAAGCTATCGAAGTGGGCAGAATAGCAGATAGAAATACGTATTTCTACGCATTCCACGAGGGTATCCAGGATTCCAATCGGCAGTGCCCTCGCGCAGCTTCCGTCGGGTCAGAGCTCTTCGTCATGCGGAATAGGCTTTATATGAATAGTCAATTATGAGTTATCGAGCGATGTAAAGTGAACCATTCAGATGAGCTAAGCCGCATGCGTATCAATGTCGTTTCATTCCCCGAATAGAGCTCGCACGAGCCGTCAAGCATCGGCAAGTACCACCGGTTATACTGGTACTATAGCACATCTTTGCTCACACGATCTTCGCAATCTGCTGGTGTATCGTGCCGATGTTAATCCAAACATGTACCTTCCAAAGAAAGGCTGATCGATGCCAGTTGTATTCAACGCTCGTAACACCAAGCCGCGATTGATTGCTGCCATACTTCTATGCACGCCTTTAATGTTGACTGGGTGCCAGATCTTGGATCCGGGTGGTGGGGTTATGCGTAATACCAACTCGGTCACGATCAAGTCGGCGAAATCTGCCGAAACCAAGACGGCAAGTACGGGTGCAGCGGGTGGGGATAGTTCGGTGAGCGTGGCGGATGCGAACGCTTTGGCGAATACGAATGCTAGAACTGGATCGGCATCAAACGCGGTGACGTATTCGGCTACGCCTACAGAATCGACGTCGGTGATTGGACAGAGTGCGGCGACTGCGCAGAGCACACGGAACGCGACAGCAAGTTCGACTACTTCTATTGCGCCAAGGGCTACCGAGGCGCATGAGACTTCGACGGTAATTACGGCGACGCCCGCCACGACAGAATCCGGCGGCGTTCAAACCCTCACTGTCACTACCGACGAGCTGAGCAAATTCACGATGTCAACCAGCACGCTCACCAAGCCGGTGAGTGTCGATGTCAGCAACGCGAATGGGTCGGTCCAGATCCGTGAAGTACCTTCGCTGGAGCGGGCTGAGGTCTTTGTGTATCAGATCGACGACAAGACCAAGCGTGGCGCGCCTAGTTCGTTTGTGGGAACGCTCAATGGCAGCATGCTCACGATTTTCTGTGGCGAAGAATCAGGCCGAATCCAGATCGAGATTAATGTGCCTTCGCTGCAGGATTGCACGATTCGCAACGCTGGTGGCACGATCAATGTTTCGGGCGCTGCGGGCGTTGTCGATATCACCAATGGCTCCTCAACGCGACAGGGTGATGGGATTACGTTCACGACCAACGATGTGCTCGCGTCGAACTTTTCAATCGGGACGGATCGTGGCTCGATCGCCCTGAATATTCCATCGGGCTCACAGGGGCTTGTGACCATCCGAGGCCAGCCTTCGCGTGTGTCGGTGCTGGCACCCAATGAAACGCTATCGAGCGTGCGGTTGGGCGAAGGCACGTATTCTGGAGTTTTAAATGGCGGGGACACGATGTTTCGGGTGAGTGCGCCTGGGCCCGTTGCGCTACGGTTTAATTGAACTTGAATTACGATCGTTTGCAATACTGGCCTGCGCCGCGTTGTGGTGCTATTCGCGCTGTTCTCTATGCGCAATGAGTTCGATACGTGCGATGCCCGTGATCCTTCCTCGGCGGTAGGCAACATCAACTTCGTCGCCGATTGCGAGCTGCGTGAGAACGCGGACGAGTTCTGCCATTTCGCGGGTGGGGCGGTTTTCGATCGCGATAATGACGTCGCCCATGCGAAGCCCATCGCTCCCTTTGACGCCTGGAATTCGGCGTTGAGAGCGGACGATGGGGCCTTCGCCAATGCCTGCGTCGATGACGGCTCCAAGGCTGGGCATGCCTTCTTTGAGTTCATCGGGGACGGGTTCGAGTGCGCGCACCCAGAGACGAAAGTCGATTTCGATGTCGGCAAGCGGAGCTTTAAAGACGGTTTCAATGGCGTTCAATCCGGTGGGATCTTCGGCGTAGGAAGCGATGTATGCCTCGTACCAAGGCTTGAGCTTGCCACACTCGCTGAGGAAGAGGAAGAACGCACGGCTTTGTGCGTAGTTGGCGAGTGGACGCGACGACATAAACTTGATTTGAGGCAGGGTTGCGAGTGTACGCAGCGGCAGCATGCCATTAACGCGGTCCATGCGTTTGACGGTGTTGGTGCGCCAGGAAGTTGTCGGCGTGAGCGAGCCGTCAGCGGCGACGATGCAATCTTCGGGAAGCGAGCAGAATCCTTCCATGATCCAGATCGGATGGCGCTGATTCATGCGCGACATGCTGCGCCAATGCACGACGTGCATGAACTCGTGGCGAAGGGTTGAAGCAAGGTCAATTGAAACAAGACGGCGAAGATCGTGCTGGTAAGCGCCGCCGATCATGCTGTTTCCGGAAGCGGCGTCGGGTCCATAGACCACGCGCAACCAGCGAAGAAAGTCGGGTCGCGAGGGCAGAACAACAACGACCCAGGGGTCGCTTTCGAGAGCCTTGGCATCGAGAACATCAGCGATGGCGTTTGCTTGAGCCCACTTCGCGACGCCTTTGAGTTGATCGATTGCCCGGTCGGTCGCGGCTTGTGGGAAAGCCGAGCGAATGACGATACGAAGCTCGGGGACGAGCGTGTTGATGTAGCCACTGGCAAAGAGTTGGCTGTTGAATGCGATGTCGGCCTCGCGACGTTTGAGCAGGATGTCGGGCCACGTCGCTATGAGGCGCTGATACGTTGGGTGTTCCTTGATTGCGGCGAGAGATGCGTCGCCTTGGAGATAGCGAATGTCGCTAAACCCGCGCTCGACAGCTTTGACGAGCGAGGCGGCGGCTTCGTCGCGTTTCCCTTGCAGCGACTGGGCGCATGCGAGGTTGTACATTGGGACGAAGTTATCTTTCTGGGTAACCACGAGCTTGATGAGGAGCCTTTCGGCTTTGGGAAAATCGCGTGCGTCAAAAGCTTCGCTGGCGTTGCGGGCAAGGTCAGTTTGGCCGTAGAAATCGCCCTCGCCGTCGCGGCCGACTGTTGGAGTTGGTTCGGTTATGGGTTCGGGAGTTGGCGAGTTGGCAGGCGAATTGGCTGGCGATTTGGCTGGCGAATTGGCTGGCGGGGTTTCCTGCTTTGCTGGTTGTGCGCAAAGGCTACAGGGAAGCACGAACGTGCACGCCGCGGCGATAAAGAGCTTGAGCGCGTGCGTACGAACCAGCCAGAACGTTTGGCTGTGCGCGTGCAAGGCGAGTCGTCCTGCTTCAAGCGCGTGCATGGAAAGTTCCTTAATCATGGACTCGCCTTTGTCGTAGACTCGCGAATGTGATTGACGCGGCTTGGGCTGTCCAGCACATCAATGTGCGAGCAGCATCGCGAGTGCTTCGGGGTACGCCACAGTTTCCTGGACGAACGTGCGATCAGCAATTGAACGAACAGTATCACTGTTCAGGATCGGGCAGGTTCGGCGAAGGAGGATCGGGCCGTGGTCGAACTGATCATCGCACAAGTGCACAGTGCATCCGGTGGCGCGTGTCCCTTGAGCATGAAAGCTATTCAGCACGGCTTGGTGAACGTTGTCGCCGAACATACCCTTGCCGCCGAAGGACTCGTGCAGGCGTGGCGAAAAACCACGAAGGGCGAGTTCGCGTGTGGTGTGCGCGTCGTCGCCATGGGTCAATATGCCTGGATGGATGTTTACGATGCGGTTGTGAAGCGAGTGGGGAATCGCGACCTTGCGGAGGTACCCAGCAAGGATCACGAGCGAACAGCTTGCTTCATGTACGAGCCCATCGAGGGAAGCCGCGGCAATTGAGCCTTCGATCACTCGGGTTTCGATGTTTATCGTGCGAGCGAGTTCTGCACCTGCACACTCGCGCGATGCGATGATTAGTCCTATAGAACAGCACCCTTGAAGTACGCCAGATTGGATGGATTCGTTGAGGTACGCGAGCGTGCGACCTTTACCCGAGAGCATGATGCAAAGCCGAACTGGGGTTGAATTGTTGCCGCGCGAGAGGTCCTCGCGAACCTTGATGGCCAAGGTTTGGCTTGCTGAGGTGATGATCGAGTGGTCATGGGTCGCCATGCAGTTGACGATACGCGTGCATGGGAAGGGCTCGCCATATTGAATAAGCGCGATTGCGGGGGTGGTTATTCAGTTGAGTGAAATTAGCCGATCAGCTTGAGCGCCGCGTCCACGTCTTTGGCGCGAGTCAACAACTTGTCGAGCGAAGTGATCTTGAGCATGCCTATGAGGTCTTCGCTGAGGTTGCACAGGACGAGCTTGCCCTTGGCTGCATTAGCTTGTTTCTGCATTGCCAGGAACATCCCAAGGCCCGAAGACCCGACCATGACTACTTCGGCCATGTCGAGCACAAGTCGAAACCCGTGCGCAGCGGCGACCGCGGTGAGCTCTTTGCTTAACGAGTCTTTTTCAAAGTCGGTAATGTTGCCAGTCTTGAGGTGCGCGACAACCGAGCGCCCTTGAAGCACGGTTTTGACCAGCGTGGTATCGATCATGTCCATGGAGCGGATCTCTACTGCGAAGTGAAATGCACTTGATGCGTCCATAAAGGTACGAGTCGGACCGTGCAATGAGTCGGTGATGGAGTTGAGTGTAACGAAATCAAAGCCCAAGAGCCTTGGAAAGTGTGCATCAATTGTGTACAAAGTTGAACGAGAATCGAGAACCAACATTCAGGACTAATTTGTCCGCTCAGATTCTTCTGGGCGTGCCCAAATCCGCCTGTGCCATGTCAAAACCACGTTTGCATGCCACCTCCAGCCAATCAGTCGCGGGTTAATTGTAATTCTCTTCAGATCCCTCGGAATCCTACTGGAAGCCGCTTTGAAGCTATTGCATCACGATGGAGATGTTTCGCACACCGTAGAGGGTGTCCGGAAAGGAATCGGTTTACCACCGGCATCGACCGCGACCAGCGTCATCGTCGCGGTTGTGACAGCCACGGTTTCAGCGTTCGAGTAACGTTCGGCTTCAACTTCGATACAAACCGAGACGCTTGTCGTACCTTCACGGATCGTCGAAGCATAAAAATTAACCACGTCGCCGACATGAACCGGCGACTTAAATTCGACGCGGTCTAGGGCCGCCGTGACCCAGCGGTGCGCTCCATGCCGGCGAGCCTGAACAAAGCCAGCCTGATCGATGTAGGCAAGAATGACCCCGCCAAAGATCGTGCCGTAGTGGTTTGTGTCTCGTGGCAAGGTCGCGACGCGAAGCGCAAGCGTGCGATTCAAGGGAGAGGTTGCAGGAGAGCGTCCAGAGTTGTTTGCCGTGTGTGCGTGGTTCAAGTATGGGCTCGCGATACGTATTAAAGTAAATTATAGGTACTTGATTGGCGATGGAACCAGAGTGGCACCGGGCATCATTAGGGTTGACCTTGGACGAAAAAGAGGCTACAGAGACAGTCACGCGATGAAATTTCGTTACGCCTATTGAAGCAAGAGTGCTGTTGATTCCAACGTGTGCGGATAACTGAATTAGAAGTCGCTCAATAAAACTGTAATTCTGAAGTTCTGACAGCTAATGGTCGAAGGTGCACTTGAATTTGGGAGAGCGTGAGCCAAACCCTAGCGCTCTTCAAGAAATGTTCTGTTAATGTTCAGTCACGCCGATTTTGTTTGACAGATAAGTTCAGCGAACACCTCTCGCCAGGCTCTGTCGCATGTACGGCAAACCAGTCGTCGCGTCTAACAAATTCGTTATTGTGTAGATTGCTAACTGACTTTCCGGACCTTACTCATTGAACCTCTCTGCAGCATAGTAATTTGACGTGCCGACATGTTAGCAGATTGGAGTCGCTTAGCGACCTAGCCGATCTCTTTGGCCATGAGCACATGCAACCATGGACAAGGTGATTGTCAACGCGCATCTCATAACTGTATTTGCCGCCTCCCGGTGGTCGATTTGCCGAACCAGGGTATCGCTCTATGGTCTGATAGCTACATCGTGGTAGCCAAACTCTCTGCTATTCTTCCAAGGCATGATTCCGCCCCCGGCGTATTCCGCATCAAGGGCAAAGACTGGTCCGAGCTCCTCGAATCAATCCTCAACGAACTCTCACCCATCGAGCGCACTTCCATACGCGGTGCTCACCTCGACGGCTCGGGCAAATGCGACCCGTGGAAAGCCGTTAACGCCGACAGCCTCCTGATTCAGGCCCGCTCGGCATGGCTACCCGGCGTCCTCAATGATCGGCGTCTCATCGCCCATCTCCAGCCCATCGTCAGAGCGTCGGATCGCTCGACCTTCGGATACGAAGCTCTCGCCCGCGCTGTGGTTGAAGGCCAACTTAAGAACGGCGGCGACCTCATAAATGCCGCACGCGCCCACAGCGCGATATTTCAGTTTGATGAGATCGCCCGTACGAACGCTATTCGCTCCTGCGGTCCGAAACTCTTAGGCGATGAAAAGCTCTTCGTGAACTTTCTGCCCATGGTCATTTATGACCCCAAAATCTGCCTCCAAACCTGCTGGGAGGCCGCTCGGGAAGTCGACGTCTCTCTCTCGAACCTCGTCTTTGAAGTCGTTGAAAGCGAGGCCTTCCCAGACATCGCCCACCTCAAGCACATTCTCACGCATTACCAAGAGCACGGCGCGGGCGTCGCCCTCGATGACCTTGGCACGGGGCACACCGCACTGTCTTACATCGATGAACTCAGCCCCAACTACATCAAGCTCGCCAAGGGCCTCATTCCCGAAAAACCTCGCTTCAGCGACCTTCATCTTGTCCGCGGAATAGTCGAGCACGCCAAGCGCCGCAATATTACTGTTCTGCTGGAAGGTGTCGAGACTGAGGATCAGTTGAGTGCCGCGAAAGACCTGGGCATCGACCTTATTCAAGGTTGGCTCACCGGCCGCCCCGCCGCAGACCCAGTTCGCACACAGCCTCAACAACAACGACATGCTGCCTAAAAAGTCATACTGTTGGCACCGGAAGCTAGGATACAGCAGGTTCATTTACTGCAACTCTGTGTTCCGCAGAACCGCTCCTACTCTTAGAGACTGACCGTGTTACCTGCATTCGGCCACCCCGAATGTTTGTGCCGCCACTGTCTTTGTGGCTGTCTTTATCGAGGAGCATCACATGTCGAACAATTCCACTTCCGCCCTGTCCAATTCTGTACAGACGCATTCCGCTAACCCCGGCACTGACCAGGCATCGCCCTCAAACTCTGAATGTTGCAAAGGTGCGGCAGCTTCAGAATGCTGCAAAACCACTGGTGCGGCGTCTTCATGCACTACCAACACCAACACCAATTCCAATGCTTCCAGCAGTGGCGGCTGCTGTGGCGGTTCGCGTAGCGCAGTCGCCGCGATGACCCAGCCCATGACCGTAGACCAGTTGGTGACGCTTCCGACAATGACATTGATTGCGCGGTACCGCCGTGGCATCGAGTGCATCGACCGTCGCGCGTTTGACTTGAATGAACGCCAGATTGATCAGGCGTATCTTCCGGAAGTCAACGTTGGTCGGTGGCCGATCCGTGTACTGGTTGGGCACGTTGCCGACGCTGAAATTGCCTACGTGCACCGCATGCGTCGCACGGTCGCCGAAGAACGCCCGTTGCTCAACGCGTGGGACGAACAGGCTTTCGTCGATTCGAACATGTATGGCAATTCGCACGAGGGATACGCCGACAACGCCGAGGCCGACGAAGCGCGCGTCATGCACGCGTTAGGCGGCTACCTCGCGGTGGTGCACACGCTGCGCCAGTGGACGGGTCAATGGCTGATGACACTCGATGAATCCGCCTACGACCGGGTCGCTATGCATTCAGAAGTCGGCGAGATTACCTTGCGACGCATGCTCGCCTACGCAACGTGGCATCTCGAACACCACGCGGCTTTCTTAACCCGCAAGCTTGACCGATTGGTCCCCATGCCCATTACACGCATTGATGAAGGTATGGCACAAACGGCGGCGGGGAATGCCAAGCCTACGGGCGGCGGGTGTGGTTCGGGGTGCGGCTGCCGCTGATTTGTATCGAGCTTCAATCACGACCGAGTCTACTAGAAAGTGCTCAACAAGCATCTAAATAGCACGCTCGTGCGAACCAGGAATGTGATGGACACTCTCTTCGACCAACGCCGATATTTGATCCCATTTCGTAGCTCTCTGTTGCCTCAGATTTTCACCGATACATTGGTAATCGGTGGCGGAGTGGCCGGGCTTCGCGCCGCGGTTTCCGCCGCGAATCATGGCGACGTTATCGTGCTGGCAAAGGGCGACCTAAAAAATACCAACACTGCCTGGGCACAAGGCGGCATAGCGGCCATCACGCACGAAGCTCACGATGCCGCACACGACGACTTTGATTCGCACGTGCGCGACACGCTCGAAGCTGGTGCTGGCCTGTGTGATCTTGACGTGGCTCGCATGAATATTAAAGGCGCGCCCGCACGCATACAGGAAATGGTCGATTGGGGTATGCGGCTGGATCGCCTCGCCGATGGCTCACCCATGCTTGGCCGCGAAGGTGGCCATTCCGCTTCGCGCATCTTGCACGCCGATGGCGACATGACCGGGCGCGAAGTGCAACGAACTTTACTTGCAAAGGCTCGCGCAACCGCGGGCGTCCGCATCTTTGAAAGCTGTTTCGCGCTCGATTTAGTGACCGCTGGCACCGAGCCCGGCTCGCCCGTCATGGGCGCAATCACGCATCATCCAAAGCACGGACTTCAGATGATCTGGGCCAAGGCCACCATCCTCGCGACCGGCGGCGCGGGCGTTGTTTATCGAGAAACAACCAACCCGCCTTTGGCTACCGCCGATGGGCTTGCGATGGCATATCGCGCGGGCGCAACTCTCGCGGATATGGCATTTGTCCAGTTTCACCCGACGTGCTTATATCTCGCTGGCGCATCGCGTTCACTCATCACCGAAGCTATTCGTGGCGCAGGGGCGCACCTTCTCGACGATAGTGGTACGCGCTTTATGCTCGATGTCCACCCTCTCGCCGAACTTGCTCCTCGCGATGTTGTCAGCCAGGCAATTGTTCGCCAGATCGGTAAACAAGGCGGTCAGCACGTGTGGCTCGATTGTCGCCACTTGCAAGGCGTGCGCGATCGCTTCCCATCATTTGCCGCACTACTCAAGCGATTTGATCTTGATCCAGCAAAGGACCTGATCCCTGTTCATCCCGCAGCACACTACATGATTGGTGGCGTGCGCACCGACGCCGTCGGACGAACCGACGTGCCTGGTCTCTACGCAGCGGGTGAAGCCGCGTCGTCGGGGTTGCATGGGGCCAATCGCCTTGCGAGCAATTCGCTGCTCGAAGGGTTGGTAGTGGGGGAGATTGCTGGCCGTGTGTGCGCGGAAATGCGCGCCGACGTGAAGGCTGCCAATGGGCACGCCGCCGCGATCGCTGCTGCTATCGCCACTGTTCCCGCCAAGTTCGCCACGCCGACGGGCTGGGCCGCTCGCCCCGCGCCGATCTCGATCATTTCTGATATTCGTCCAAGTGATCGCGGTGAGCTCGACTTGTTCGACGTGCGAAGCAGCCTTCGATCGGCGATGTGGAAGAACGTGGGCCTTGAACGAACTGCCGCCAAGCTCGATGGCTGCCTGGAAATGATCGACCTCTGGGCCAGGTACACTCTCGACAAAATCTTTGATGAGCCCGCGGGCTGGGAAACGCAGAACATGTTGTTGGTCGGCGCGATCGTCGCGCGGTCGGCACTTTGGCGCGAAGAATCTCGAGGCTGCCATTGGCGTTCAGACGCGAGCGCAACGAGAGAGTCATTCGCCGTGCACGACCTTTGGCGAAAGGGAATGCTCGTGCCGGTCTTGATTCCTGTTACGCATGGCTCGGAGTATGTCATTCGCGAGCCAAACGCAGCGTACGTAGAACCAATCGCGATGCAATGAATCGCTTCTTGTGATAGTGAGGAATCACAGTGCCGGAACACATGCTGCCAGTGCGTTTGACTCATGTACTGTCGCGTGCCAGTTCGTCTGCCGCGTCGAGTGCTTCAATGCGTTCGGTAGGGCACGCTGCCTCACGTCTGCACGCGCGAGCGATTCGTTCCGTGTTTGCAATCATTGCGCCTTTGTTGCTGTCGCTCTTGGTTGGCTGCGAAGCTGAAACAAAGATCATCAAGTATCGCCCTTTTCTCGCGGGATTGCCCGGAGCAGAAACCGGCAGCGACGTGACGGCGTCCCCAACAAGTCGCTCCGCACTGCTCAAAGAATCGAACGTCTCAAAGATCCGCACCATCGACGATGATGGCAACGTCAAACTCACCGCACGCAACGGCCGCGACCTTATCGTTCACATCTACGAAACCATCCGCGACAACGAAAAAGATATCTTTACGCGGCAAGTGCTCAGCCAGTCAACCCGCGAAGAATATGTCAAGCGCGGCTTCGATCCCGGTAAGGCATTCGATGACTTGCGTGCACGAAGCGACGACATCGTTGATCTCTTTAATGCGATGCCCCAAGGCGAGCTGACACCAGGCATCTTCCTCAAGCCAATCGGTAAGAACCGGTATCGCTTGCAAGTCAGCGGGCTGGCCGCTCGCGACCTCAAATGGACCTCGATGGACGTAGTCAGCGAACGCGGCAACTTCTCGCTACTTTGGTTTGGTCGTCCTTCTGTCTCGCGCTGAGCATGGCTTGTGCAAAAAGAGTCCTGCACAACCAAGCAAGCCAGCGTCCGAGAATTACACATCAGGTCAATCTGGGCCGATTCTCGCGATTCATGCCGCCGAGCATTTGTATTTGTTTCGTCGCGTAGCCACTTGCAATTGCGAGAGCATATTCATCGACCGATAGGTAGAGACAAGGATTCCTCGCGCCGTGCGGGGTGACATGCCTGACATGCCTGACATGCCTGACATGCCTGACATGTCCGGTAACATGGTGACCACGCACGAGGAACGCATGCTCCGATTGGGCCTCGTCCATGCCAAGCCTGGAATGATTCTGGGGCTCTCAGTCGTTCACCCGACGTGCCCGGAAGTTACGCTGCTACGCGCTGGTGCGGCACTTGAAGAAATGTCGATCCATCGCTTGCGTGAGATTGGCGTTCACGAGGTCTGGATCCGCTACCCAAGCCTCGACCACCTGATTCAATTCGTCAACCCGCAGATGCACGAAGCCTGCCGACACCTCACTGCAGATATCGGTAAAACCATGAATGCCTACCTCGCGGACTCCCACGCCAGGCTTGATTTTTATTCATACAAACGAGCCGTCATGGGCGTCATCGAAAACGCGATGGCTCATCCAAAGGCCGCGATCTTCATCCACGAGCTCGCCGAGCGTGCCCCGCCCGCGATGCGTCACGCGGGCAACGTGTGCGTTGCTTCGATCTTGATCGGCCTCAAGCTCGATTTCTATCTCGTCCACCAGCGTTCGCGGCTGTCTTCAGGGCTTGCACGCGATCTCTCTGGCTTAGGTGTCGGCGCGATGCTTCACGATATCGGAATGTTGCGGCTAGATCCCGCCGTCGTCGCGCGATTCGAAGCCACAGGCGATGAATCCGATGCAGAATGGCAAGAACACACACGGCTTGGTTTCGAGATGATCAAAGGCGACCTCGACCCCACCGCCGCCGCCGCAGTACTCAACCACCATCAAAAATTCGATGGCAGCGGCTTCCCTCGACGCGTGCCACTTAAAGGCCTTCCGCTCCCGGTCAAGGGCTCAGATATCCACGTCTTCGCGCGCATCATCACGTGCGCCGACCTCTTTGATCGAATCCGCTTCGGCTCCGCGCTCCCAAAACTCGCCACGACAGATCTCGCGCAACAACCACCGCCTACTTCCTCGCACACGCAACTACAAACCGACACCACTTCAACGCATACCATCAAAACCGCCGAACAATCACGCGCTATGCCCGCGGTCCGCGCACTCAAACTGATTTTGAGCAAGCCTTACTCCGACTGGATCGATCCCGTTATCGTGCGTGCCCTCATGAGCGTCGTCCCCGCATTCGCCCCCGGCACCATCGTTCACCTTTCAAACGGTCGACGCGCCGCAGTGGTCGATTGGCGGCCAAGCAATCCCTGCTCGCCCATCGTTCAGCCCATCGGCGAGGTTGATCGTGGCGGATGGGACCAGCGCGAGCAGCCGCGCATCGATCTAGAACGCACGAAAGATCTCCGTGTCGCACGCGTCGAAACTGCTGAAGGGAGCGAAGACGTTTCAGCAGACCTCTTCTGGCCCGAGTTCGATGGTGACTTCGATCTCGCTCGTATAGGCCGCATCCTCGAAAATCGCGCCTTAGACGCGATCGCCGCGACTACTAAGCCCAAGCCCGCTTCCCAGCCTGCTACCAATCTCGTCGCCAAATCAGCAACATTCAAAAAGGCAATCATCGTCAATGGCGATGCACAGCCAACACCGCTCCAGCCTTCACTACTCCCTGCAACCAAGCGAATCTCGGCGTGACGCATCGCGTGCAACAAGTAGTGCGAATAATGATCTATGAACACACTGATTGATTCGTGTCTCGCGCGCAAGCCACTTCCGTCCAAAGCTGGACGCTTCGTCGGTCGTGCAGCCGGTCGAGCAATCACGCCTTGCGTCCTTGGCCCTCGCGCGCCTGCTATCAGTATCGTCGGTCTTTCATTGTCGCTTTCCATAGCGCTTTCCCTCTCACTTGTCGGCTGCGACAAGCCTGCGTCAACGGCTCAGAATGGGCAAGGTTCTACTGCTCCATCCAACTTCCTGCCCAAACCAACCACGCCCGTCGGCCAAGTCGACGCGACCTATTCAACTCGCGCCCAAGTCATTGCTCTCCCAGGACCAAACCGCGCCAAACAGTTTCTTCAACTCCATCACGAAGTCATCCCCGAGTTTGCCAATCGCGATGGCAAGGTCGTAGGCATGAAAGAAATGATCATGGACTTTCCCGACATCGACCGAGGCGATCTCGTCAAAGGCATCAACGTCGGCGACTTTGTTCGTGTCACATTTGAAGTTCGCTGGAAAAACTCGCCTCGCACCCTCATCACCGCGATCGAACCGCTCTCAATCGATCAACGTCCAACGCTCCTGCCCATCATCGAGTCAGGCGGCGAACAACCCGATCAGCCTACCCAACCCGATCAACAAACACCCAAAGGCTCTTAAACACAATGGCTCTCCAGCATCCTCTCGATCAGTTCGCCATCGACTCTATTGCCCTTGATGCCGCATACCAACAAGCCCTCCAAGGCTCGCGCGAAGGCGGCATACCTATCGGTAGCGCGCTCGTTGATCCTTCAGGCAACATCGTCGCATCCGGGCACAACCGCCGCGTGCAGCAAGGCGATCCAATCCTCCACGCCGAGATGGACTGTTTCCGCGATGCCGGTCGTCGCCGCGATTGGCACACGCTCACCCTCGCTTCAACCCTTTCTCCTTGCGCGATGTGCACCGGAACCGCGATCCTTCACCGCATTCCTCGCGTGATTATCGGCGAAAACCGTACGTTTGTAGGCCGCGAAGATTGGCTCGCCGCTGAAGGCATACCAACCCGCGTCATCGATGATCAACGCTGCTTCCTGCTCATGACTCGCTTTATCGCCGAGCATCCCGAGCTCTGGAACGAAGACATCGGCGTGCCACCTACTGCCTAATCCAACTCCACGCACACTCGCGCATCACTCGCTCGTCACTCGCCAAAGCCAATTGCCCGCCTGCTCTCCGGAAACCTAGTTCATGAAGCTCCTGCTCTGCGCCATCGGCTCTCATGGCGACATCCACCCCTACATCGCCCTCGCCCGCGCACTCACATCGCGTGGCCACGAAGCCATCCTCTGCGTTAATCCTTACTACGAACAACTCGTTCTCGAAGCTGGCGTTTGCTTCGTCCCCTTGGGCGAGCGTGTCGAGCTTTCCCAAGCCGCTCAAACTCCCGGCGCTATGAGCCCATTGCTCGGCCCCATCCGGCTCATCCGTGGGCTTCTTCTTCCTCAACTTGAAGCCGTCACGCGCGACTTTGACGCCATCGTTCAACGGATAAAGCCCGATGCCTGCGTTCTCCACCCAATCGCACTGGGTGGCCCGATCGTTTGTGAACGCCATGCAATTCCTTGGATAGGCGTCGCCCTCGCGCCCGTCTGCTGGTGGAACACCAACGACACGATGGCAATGGGCCCACTTGACCCACAACAGCCTTCGCGCGCACGCGTGCGATTCATCCTCTACGTCGGCAAGCTTGTCATGCAACATGTCTGCGACGGCCCCATCAACAAAGTCCGCGCCAGCTTCGGCCTCGCCAAAGGTCGCGACCACTTCCGCACCCTCAATCGCGGCGGCGTCCTCAATCTCGGCTTCTGGTCTCCTCACTATCGCCCCGCAATCCGAGGCGACCCCGTAACCGCACGCGTTGTCGGCTTTCCTTGGTTTGATCGCATCGGCACCCACGAATCCTATTGGAATGACATCGAAACCTTCCTCGATAACGGCAACTCCAACTCCAACTCTAACTCCAACTCTAACTCTAACTCCAACTCTAACTCTAACTCTAATCGCCCACTGGTCTTCACCCTGGGCACAGCAGCAGTCCACGTGGCCGGGGCCTATTTCAAAAACGCCGCACTCGCCGCTGAACGCCTAGGCGTTCGCGCGATCCTTCTCACAGGCAAACCCGATTACGCACCCAAAGAACTTCCCAAAAGTGTCGTCGCGTTCCCCTACGCACCCTTCTCTAAAATCTTCTCTCGCGCCCTTATCAACATCCATCACTGCGGCATAGGCACCACCGCCCAAGCTCTTCGCTCCGGCCAGCCCATGCTCTGCTGCCCCATGGCTCACGATCAATACGACAACGCCGCCCGCTGCGTCCGCCTTGGTGTCGGCCTTTCGCTTCACCACGGCAAAGCCACGCCACAAGCCCTCGCCCGCGAGCTCGCACGCATCATCAACGATCCAACCTACTTAAACGCCGCCGCCCGTATCGCTCCACTCATCGCCCAAGACGACGGCGCACTCCAGGCAGCTATTGCCATCGAAGAAGCCCACGCACGAGGTGCCTTTCAATTGGGCAACACTCTGCCACTCCTGCGCCCGTGAAAGTCTGCACCGACCGCGGTACAGTCCGCCCTCACATGTGTGATCAGAAGCAGTCTTGTGAACCAATCGGCTCGATTTGTACGGAGTACATCCAATGAGCGACAACGCCGCACTTATGCTGTCAGTGAGTGGTTGCCGGGGCATCGTCGGCGAGTCCCTCACGCCCGAGGTCGCCGCTCGATTTGCCGGTTGCTTCGCGGGTTTCCTGCACGATCGCGCCAAATTTGACCACGCGAAAAACCTTGCATCAAGCGCGCAACCCCGCCCCGCTGTCGTGCTCGGTCGCGACGGCCGAAAGGGTGGCGAAGTCATCTACCACTCCGCAATTGCCGGCCTTATCGGCGCCAGGTGTGACGTCATCGACCTAGGCGTTGCCATGACGCCAACCGTCGCCGTCGCCACCGATCACCACGCCCGCGCCCGTGGCGGCCTCGTCGCAGGCATGGTTTTGACCGCGAGCCACAACCCGCAAATCTGGAACGGCTTAAAGTGCCTCTTCGCCGATGGCACGCTGCAAAATAGTTCCGCCGCCGCCCCGCCCGCGTCCATGGCTGCCGAAATCATCGCGCGCTTCAACGCTCGCAATCCTTTGCTAGCTCGCTGGGACGCAATCGGTCATGTTGAGCGTGACGACGCCGCCGACCAGCGTCATGTTGACAAAGTTCTCGACGCGCTCGCCGTCGCTGGTCTCACCGATGACCCCTCGATTCTTGGCGAAGGCCTTGGCGTCGCCGTTGATTCCGTCAATTCTTCCGGTGGCGAGGGCGCACGCCTCCTCCTTGAATCTCTCGGCGTCGAAGAGCTTCTCCACATCGGCCACGAACAAACTGGCCTCTTCCCGCACCCTCCCGAACCCACGCAAGAAAATCTTTCCCTCCCAGGCGGACTTGCCGACGCCGTCCGCGAAGGTGAAGCCGCCGTCGGCTTCGCACAAGATCCAGATGCCGACCGCCTCGCCATCATCGACGAAAAGGGCTGCTTCATCGGGGAGGAATACACCCTCGCCCTCTGTGCCATGGCTTTACTCGAAGCTCATTCCAGCGCCGGCCCCGGCGCCACCATCGGCAGGCCCGCACTGGTCACCAACCTCTCCACAAGTCGAATGCTCGACGATGTCGCCACTCGCCACGGCGCACGCGTTCTTCGCACACCCGTGGGTGAAGCCAACGTAGTTGAAACTATGAAACGTGCCAACGCGCTCGCCGGTGGGGAAGGCAATGGCGGGCTCATCTGGCCCATGGTCACCTGCGTCCGCGACAGCCTTTCTTCCATGGCTCTAGTTCTCTGGCTTCTCTCGCCCAAAGGCGGCGGCAAAGGCCGCGTCCGCACCGTCTCCGAACTCGGCGCCAGCCTGCCTGCGTACTCCATCCGCACACGCAAAGACGAACTCGCTTCCAAAGACCAAGCCGCCGCTGCCTGCGACGCTGTCGCTGCCGCCTTTAAGGACGAAACCATCGATCGCTCCGATGGCGTCTGGGTTGATCTGGTCTCCAAACGCGCCTGGCTCCACGTTCGCGCCAGCAACACCGAACCGATCATGCGACTGATCGCCGAAGCACCCACCGCAGAACAAGCCGAAGCCATCTTGAACCACGCCCAACAGGCAATCAGCTAATCAAACCCCTACTCCAAACCCCCACTCCAAACCCCACCTCAAATCGAGTTTCGTGCCAACTCCCCAAATCTCTTCTATACTCGGTCCCATGCCAATGCCCCCTCGCTACATCGAAGGCCAGCGCGTCCGCGTCACCCAGCAGGTGGTTCGCCTTGATCGCCCAGGCGGCGGCACAATGACTTCCGTCGTCGAAGGCACCGTCGTCTTCTTCGACCAGCAAAAAACCGGCTCATGGTTCGCCCACAGCAAGGACCACAAGCTCTGGCTCGACCGCCTTCGCATCCGCAAGGACGATGGCGAACTGGTCACCCTCAACCTCGATCAAAACTCGAGCGTTGAAATACTCGCAGACGCCCCGGCAATCAAGCCAACTTGATCGCGCCAACTCGATCGCGCCAACTAAATTTCGTCAGCCCCAATACACTCGCGCGGACAATCAGCGCGCACCACTTCCACTAACAACCCACCCAAAGCATTTCACCGCTTCTTCGAGCGTGATGGCTTCCTCTTCAGCAATCGCGCCGCTCGGCCCACCCCCAACACTTCCGCCAACGCTCCCATCCTCCCGCCGCCTTGCAATCGCCGCGATCAGCGAATCCTTGGGCTCGGGTCGCACAATCGGCGCATCGCTTCCAAACCACAATCCTTCCCCAGGCGTAACCCCCGCGTCGATCAACGCCCGCAGCGGCAACACCCGATCCAACCGATCCGGCAACTGCTTCTCCAACACCTCAATGTCATACAACAAATGGCAAGGTTGCACGCTTACAACAAGCCCAATCCGCCGCCACAACGCTGCGATCCGTGGCACATCCCCCGCGTCTACCACTTCCGCATGCTCAATCCGCACCGGTGGCAGCCCCGCTCTACGTACGTTCTGCCACGCCTCATTCCCCGCTGCAAGTTCCGCTTCCGTCGCCTCAACCACCGCGCGCACCGCACCATCGCCGATAGCGTGCACCGCAAGCCCGATTCCAAGCGACCAGCATCGCCGCAGCGAGTTTCTCAACGATTCAATACTCACCAGCGCCGTGCCACACGGATGATCCGCGAGCCCATTTGCATATGGCGCACGCATCCACGCGGTCGTCGCGTTCAGCGTGCCGTCGGCGAAAACCTTTCCTCCCGCCAGTCGAACTTGCTTTGATTCAAAGCTGTCTCGCCGCGCCGCGTGCGACTCGATCTCGATCCCCTTCGTGCTCAATCCCAACCCCGGCGCGTCCACGTCCAGTGGCACATACATCCACACCGTCTGCGTCAGCTTCCCCTCAGCTTCAAGTTCATGCAACAACTCAGGCACCATCGGCGGCGTCAACAGATCATGCACCTCGCCAAACCCCATCTTCGCAAAGTCCGCCAGCGCATCAACCAAATACGCCTTCATCTCCGCCCGCGTTGGTTCCGGCACGCTCCCACGCACTCGACCAAACGCCGACTCCAAAAGCACGCCTGTAAACCGCCCCGCTTCATCTCGCACCAGCACGCCGCCCGCTGGGTCTGCTGATCTCGCGTGCAATCCACTCGCCAATAGCCCACGCGTGTTCGCTATGCCGCTGTGATGGTCAAATGACATCAACAAGCAAGGCCGATTCGGGCTCGCACTATCAATTTCTTCCAGCGTCGGCCAAGCTCCATGCCGCGCCGCGCCGTG
This sequence comes from Phycisphaerales bacterium, assembly GCA_038240875.1. Classification (GTDB taxonomy): domain Bacteria; phylum Planctomycetota; class Phycisphaerae; order Phycisphaerales; family UBA1924; genus JBBRGG01. The sequence continues at coordinate 28,178 of JBBRGG010000010.1, forward strand.
GTTTGTAATCTCTTTATCTACCTCGGCCCAAGCCGCAGGCCTAGCTCCAACCGCGATCAGCCATTGGCTTACCTCGACAGTATCTCGATCCATTTCCGCCGCTCGCGCCGCAATCAATCCAAGAACTTCAGCACGCGAACCACACCGCCACAGCGCTAATGCGGCTTTGGCTTTCCCAAACGCCAGCACATGCGCGTGTGCCTCGCGCAAACCACGCACACATCGAGCCAGTTCAAGCTCGGCGTCAACACGTGCATGATCAAAGCCAGAATCTCTCGCGTTTGCCAATGTCTTTGCTCTCTATTTGATTGTGCTTTGAGCACCGCACTTGATTGTATTTGCCTTGGATACCCCTTCTCTTTCTTCGTAGGAATAGAGAAGTGGTTCCTCTCACAAATTTCCAAAAAGCGCGACTACCTCTCTCGCTGTCCTTGCCACTTTTGGAAACTCTACCCGCATCGGCCCCAGCGTTGCACGCACATCAAGCCCCCAGCAATCCACCCCCAATAGCGTCGGCGACTCTACTTCAACCTTGGCCCACATCAAACACGCGCGAGCAAGCTTCTTCGACTCAACGTCTGCTTGTCGCAAATGCCGAATAAGTTGCGATTCAACACGCCAACCTTGCCCCGGCGCCACTGCCACGCCTTCAAGGTTCTCGCTCCAAGAGCTGATCAAGTGCACTTCGCTCGCGTCAAAGACCTCGCGACCAATCTTGGCGTGAAGCATTGTGAGCGAAACCCACCGCGCCCGCGTAAATCGGCCTTTGCTCCCAGGAAAATACGCGCCATGCCGATCCGCGCCGGCGTGGTTCTCGCCATCTATTTCTGTCGCCAGGATGAGCACACGAGGCGACTCAGGCACATCCTCAGGCAAGTACAACGTCAAATCTTCGCGCCCGATCGCATCAAAAGCAATCGGCGTGATCCACGTTCCCGTCGTCGGATCGAGCACGATATTCGCCAGCTCAAACCGATCGCCGATGCCGATCCGTGCCTTCGTGCACGAACGCAAGGCGCGCTGCGCATCATCGATGGCGTCTGCTTCATGTGCCGAATTGGTCATGTGTTCGGTGTCGCTTGAATTGAATGAAGTAAGAGATGTCGTGTGCAGCAATGCTACCAGCAACAAAAGCAGCAATTGCTCGCCAGCATAGTGCCACTTGCCCCCAATGGCCTCCCCAAAGGCCCGCCACAAAGGCCCGCAAAAAAACCAACGCCCCGGCGTGCAATGTGCAAGGCCAGAGCGTGCGCTATACAAGCATTGATCGAAACCCACAGAACCCAAACCCACAGAACCCAAACCCACAGAACTCAAACCCACAGAACTCAAACCACAGAACTCAAACCACAGAACTCAAACCAAAATCCAATCCCAAAACTTAAACCAGAATCCATCCTAAATTGGGGATCT
>JBBRGG010000011.1:0-26315 GCA_038240875.1 Phycisphaerales bacterium
CGGGTTTCAGTGGTAACTACACGTACAGCGTGCACCCAAACTTCGCCAACCGCCCGGTCACCTTCGTGAGTTTCTGGGACGCGACACGCTTTGCCAACTGGATGCACAACGGCCAGCCAATTGGACTACAGAACAACAGCACAACCGAGGATGGTGCATACACGCTCACGATCTCGGGCATCACAAATAACACCGTCACCCGAAACCCTGGCTGGCAATGGGCTTTAACCAGCGAAGACGAGTGGTACAAAGCCGCATATTACAAGGGTGGCAACACCAACGCTGGCTATTGGGCCTATCCAACCAGAAGTAATCAGCTTCCGGGGCGTGACCTCAACGACCCCACAGGCAACAACGCAAACTATTTCGATAGCCTATTTCCAGGGCCGATCCAAAGCCCTTTCTTCGCAACGCTGGGCGGTGAGTTCCAGAACTCGGCGAGTCCCTACGGCACGTTCGACCAAGGCGGAAACGTGTGGGAGTGGAACGAGGCGATCATCATTTTCTTCGGCTCCTCCTTTCGCGGCCAATTGGGCGGCTCGTTTGACTTCATAGACACCGCTCTTCGGGCTGATACTCGAAGCTTCATCAGCCCGTCGGAGGAAAGCCAAAGTTACGGATTTCGTGTTGTCCAAGCCCAAAGCCAGCCTTGCATCGCCGACTTCAACCAAGATGGCGGCGTAACAGGCGACGACATCGCAGCCTTCTTCACTGACTTCCAGCAAGGCAAACCTGCCGCCGATGTTAACCAAGACGGCGGTATCACCGGCGACGACGTTGCCTTCTTCTTCACCCGCTTTGAGCAAGGGTGCTAAGGCTTATAAGTCTTTCAACATGGCCGTAAGCAAAGCGACGCCTTCTTCACCGACGAATCTGGCCCAGCGCTGAACGCGAAAAGAACCTTTACCATGAGACACGCCGTATCGCTCCCGTTCAATCTCTTTCGGGATATGTGGTCGAGTCGTTCATCCAAGACTATTCGTGCGTGTTCGCTCGTTGCCATTTTCCTAGGCGGGCTTGCAGTGATCGAGCTTCGACGCTTGTCGTTGCTGGGCGACGGCTCGTTTGCAGAGGCAATACCAACCAATCACCTCGCCTCGATCCGGTGGACGGTCTCGGTTATTCTCGTGTTTGAGATCGTTCGCCTCGTGCTCGTCCTAGAACGTTCTGTTGCGAATATGCTTTCGGGTCAGCTCGAAGTTTACTCGCTTATATTACTTCGAGATGCATTCATTCCCCTTGAATCATTCGGCGAACCGTTGAATCTCACGGGTCAAAGCGAAGTGGTCATGGCAATGATCGCGGACGCCACCGGCGCGATCCTTCTATTCTTGATCTGCCAGTACTTCATGCGACTTCAGCAGCATCAGCCGATCACCGAAGACGACACGAGCAGCGAACGGTTCGTCGCGATCAAAAAGATCATCGCGACCGGACTGCTGCTCTTACTGCTTGGTCTTATCATTGCGGACGCCAGGATGGTGATGATGACAGGCAAGGTGCTGCGCGTCTTTGATATCTTTTTCACCGTGTTCGTATTTGTAGACGTGCTTCTGGCGCTGGTCTCCATGAGTTTCAGCCGTTCGCATCCGGTGGTTTTCCGAAACTTCGGCTTTGCGTTTGTTGCGGTCCTGCTTCGTCTGGCTCTGGCAGCACCTGAATTTGTAAGGCCTGCGCTTGGTGTAGGAGCCGGCGTGTTCGCTGTATTTCTTACCGTGGTATATAATTACGCGATGCGTGGCACGTTCTCACTCATTCCGAGCCGGTCCGGCCAACATGGTTCGTCTCTCGCGAGCGAAGTCGGTACACCCAGCGAAACTGTACGAAGTGTCCAAGAACTCGCCGCAGTCAAAGCCCCCTCAACGAATGATCGCGCCGGTACTGCCTGAAGTAAATTCGCCTAATTTGCGATCTGCGTAAAGAACCGCTAACAGAGTGACTACTTTTTTCTGTGGCACAGGCGTCCCGCCGCCTGTCTACTCCTTTTACTTCTTCATTCGCGAGAAGCTCGAATGTCGCTAGAGCCACGAATCAGTGTAATACGTTGTTTCGTTAACACAAATTACTGCAATACAGCGAAGTTATTACGCACAACCACGCCGTCGGCTCATGAGCTTGATTAGCAACGCCGCCACTCGCCCCGCCACTCGCCACATTGTCTCGATATTCTCCCCAAACGCCCCCACACTCAGCCGCGCACAGATTTGTCGACGTGATCCCTCATTTCATAGCGTGGTTTGCCTATCAATACCTGCCCAAATCTCTCGAGAATTTCTCTCCGCGACCACTCAGCCTTCTCTGCGCGACCACCCCGCCCCACCCCCACCCCCACCCCCCGCCTCCACACCTCTCGCGCGAGCGCAAGGCAATGAACAAACTCGCCCCGCAACTTTCATTCTCTTCCGCTACCGCGCTCTTGCAAGCGGTCAGCCGTGCCGCGATCGCAGAAGACCCGCGCCGCAGAGTGCTCGTAGCGTTGTCGGGTATTTGTGCTGTGATGAACGCCGACATGGTCACCGCCGCCGAGTCTCACATCGATCCTGCCACCGGCGAAACACACTTCCAAGAGATGCTTCTCTGTGGCGACATCGAAGACTCGCGCAAGAACGAGGTCATAAACTACCTCGCACAGAGCCACGACAGCGACCCGATGTACGCCGCCTTCGGGCTCGCCGTGGCCCAGCAAGCTCAAGCCGATCCAAACATCCAACTCGCCATCCACCGTCGCCAAGACCTCGTGCCCGACGATCAGTGGTACGACACCGAGCACTATCGCACCACGCGAACAAAGGTCGGCGTCGACTCCGCAATCTATGCCGGGTTGCGCACTCGCGTCCCAAACGTTTGGGTTGGCGCGGGCTTTCATCGCCGTCAAGGCCGGCCTCAGTTCGACGCCGCCGACGTGCATCTAGCCAGTTGCTTCCTGTTGGGCGCTCGCCCGCTCTTTGATTCCTTCGCCAGCACGAACAAGGGCGCCGGCCCCTTCCTGTCCCAGCTCACGCTTCGCCAGCGCGAAGTGACCTACGCCTTGCTCGAAGGCTTGACCGCAAAGGAAATCGCCTCTCGATTAGGCCTCAGCGAACAAAGCGCAGAAACCTATTGCAAACGCCTCTATCGCAGGCTTGAGGTCTCAGGCCGTGGCGAACTGGTGCGCCTGTGTAACCAAAAAGGCGTTATTCTGGGCGTGTAAAGCCTTGTCTAAGCAGCATTAGACGCGTATCTGGCCGAATGTCCTACTAATGGGACGTTGCATTTGCCTCTCGGCTTGTCATAATACACAGTCGAAAGCAGGTGCCACAGTTGCAATAAGACTGACAGGCAAAGTTCTTGAATCAAGCATTCGAATCAAGTTCTTGATTCAAGCTTTCGAATCAACCGGCGCCTCGTGGGGACGATGGTTTGTCGGCGAGAAATACTGAGTCGGCGAGAAATACTGAGTAGGGTAAGACTTGTGAGTCGTTAAGAAATTGGTAATCGTGGGAATTGGGCTGTAGACAGCGAAGAAGTGTGTTCGCGTAATTCTAACGCGTTAGTAGAAGTCTGCCATTCGCCACTTGCGGCATTAGCGACACACGACATCTACCAATACATCTGCCGCTACATCTACAGCAATTGCATGTGCTTTCCAAACCGCCACTCCTACTCGATCTGTTGGATCGTGTTGTTCGGTCTGCACACATGGGCACCGCGAGATTGCTCGTCATGCAACCAAAAGTTCTTAACCCTCACGAGCACATTGACTCTCTCCTCGGCCACGGCGGCCTAATTACAACTCGCTGTCGCCGTTGCTGAGTATGTAGAGCGGCGATCCTGAAAGCCGCTTTGCATGCTCATCTACACTTAGCGCCCGGCCTGGCCAGAGACATCTGCCCAGGCCGCTTTAGTGTATTAATATGGTTCTCGAAGATAGATGCTCGTGTAAACAAGTACTTGTGCCCTTGATATTTATACGTATTGTATATACGCAACATGAATCAGGTAGGTATGGTGCTTCATTCAGCACATTAACCCTTCGAAGCGTTTCTCGCGCCCGTCTTCACGTTGCAGCACTATTCAAGGAACAAGCCATGCGCAGTCTTGCACGTATTTCAACCATTCGTTGCACTTCCGCCATTCGCTTCGCTATCGCCGCTGGGCTTTCGCTCGCGGCCTTGATCGTCGCAGCACCTCTTGCCCGGGCGCAGTGCACATCGTCCTTCCTCCCAGCAGTCAACTACGTTGCTGGCAACACCCCGTACTCCGTAGCGATAGGCGATTTCAACGCCGACGGCAGGCCTGACCTGGCCGTGGCGAACGTCTCCAGCAACAACGTCTCCATCTTGCTAGGCAACGGCAACGGCACGTTCCAAGGAGCGGTCAACTACGCCTCGGGCGTAAACCCGCGCTCCGTAGCTGCTGTGGGCGACTTCAACGGCGACGGTCGGCCCGACTCTGGCCGTTGCAAACCACACCAGCAACAACGTCTCGGTACTCCTGAACAGAATGATAATTCCGGTGGTGTCTCAGCAGCCCTCGCCGGTCTCCACCAGCCCTGCTGGAGCGGCGAGTTTCAGCGTCACCGCAACCGGAAGTATCCCCCTCACCTACCGCTGGCAACGCGAAACCACGCCCGGCACCTTCGTCAACCTCTTCAACGGCCGCACAACCTGGGACGACTGCGGCGGCTCCGCGCTTGTCTTCGGCAGCACCACCCGCTCACTCATCATTGCGGCCGACACGGCAAACGGTCTGATGCTTTGTTCCGCACACGCTATCCAATATCGCTGCATCGTAACCAACGCCTGCGTCCCCCAAGGCGTCGCGAGCCAGCCCGCCACCCTCACCATCTGCATCGCCGACGTCAACCAAGATGGCGGCATTACCGGCGACGATATTGCCTTCTTCTTCATCCGCTTCGAAGAAGGGTGCTAAACGACGATTCGCTCAACTTAATACGCCACACACTCGCTACGCCCCAAACTCAAAGGTGGGGCGTGTTTCTTTTTCTGCCACTCTCACACACCCACATACCTACACAAACAAGCATGCAGCCGCCATTACGCGAACTCTGATCCGCACCTTCTCAAAAAAGAAAGCAGCAGCCTCTCTCTCCCAAAGGCTGCCGCTTCTGATCGGGTGTGCCATCGCTAGCACTCCGTCGTGATCGGCGAGCTTCTCAGGCCCGCCTACTTGTCTGTCTCTCTCGATCTCTCGCGATCGCACTCAAACCGGCAGACTCTCTCAGGGCCTGCCTGCTTGCCAGGCATTACTCCTCAGACACATTCGCGCACCACAAAAACACGCGCGAACATGCCTGAACCGGAATCAGAATGTACATGACTATGCCGAGCTAAAGCAAGCATTTTCCGACATAAACACCACAACTTCGTGCATTCTGAGCAGTATGTTTGCACAAAGTTAGTATTTATTCAGATACACATCACGTATACATAGACCTATAAAAACAAACGTCCTACCGATTCGCCCCGACGAGCACATAAGTGCAATGATTGCAAGCACTTTTAGCTCATCGTAACGCGTCGCCGCCCACCTTAAACAGCGCCAGCTCCAGATTCTGGACCTTCCCTTCCCAGATCGGGGCCACGCCTTGCATTGAGCGGCTGCCCGAAACCAAGGCCAATTCGCCGCTGTCGTCTCGCGCGTCGGTCCGCACCAGCAAGTACACCAGCTCTGCCCGCGCATCAAGATCCGCTCCCTCCCCAACCCCAACCCCAACTCCCACCCCCACCCCCGCCCCAATTCGTACGTACTCAGCCGCATACTCCGGCACATTGGGAGGCATGCCTGCGCGATGTGGCATCCACCTTGGCCTAATGCTTTTGCCTAGCGCTTGCGCCCGCTGCTGGGTGTACCAAAGAATCTCTGGCCGCTGCTCAATGACTTGATCAGCCCAGACTTGCGCACCATCAGGCAAGATCGCCGCGAGCGCGCCCGCGACATTTTCGCCCGTGTTGCGAAGACGTCGTGCCTCAGACCACTTCGCATAAGGCACAGTCAGCCCGATCAACACCACCAGTATGCACGCCGCGACTACGCGAACCCGCCGAGCCGATGCCACCGTAAGCCGTATGTGCGCATCGGCGAGCCAGAACGCCGCCAAAGGTGCGAGCAACCCCAACGCAGGCATCGCGTACCGGTTGTTCGACACGCCAAAGGCAACATAAATCCCAAGCGAAAGCAAGCACGCCAACGCCAACGCCTTTGCTCTTCTTCGCTGCTCGACTAGGTAATCAGGCCGAGGCATCGGAAGCGCGAGCACGATCAGCGTCAACGACAGCGGCACCGCGCTCGCAAGCGCAACAGGTATCAACGCCAAAACTTTGTTCAGCGTTCCCTCGCGAAACAAAAACTCCGTAGGCGACTCCACTACCGGCATCAACGGCAGCGCATTGACCGCTCGCGTCAATACGTACGCATATATCCCCGCGATCCCTAGCCCGAGCGGCACGCCAATTGCCAGCGTCGGCGTGAGCAGCGCCTTGGGCCGCCACCGCGCCCAAAGCCCCGCGCCAACCGCCGCGAGCACGCAGGGCACCGCCGCCGGACCCTTGGTTAAAAACATCGCTCCGAGCGCAAACCCGCCAACGATGCCGAGCATGCGGGCGCGAGTCCGCGATCCAGGCCGAATGATCGAATCGAACACAATCAGCGTGACAACCTGCGCAAAAAAATTATGCAGCGGTTCGATCTCCGCGCTTCGTCCCGATGGGTGCAGATAAAATAAAGGCGTCAACGCCTGTGCCAATCCTGCTGCTAATGCAAAGCGCGGCCCAAACCATCTTCTTGTAAATGCCAGCGCGACAATCGCCATCCCGATGCACGCAAACGCCGACACCATCCGCGCCGACCATTCGTTCACGCCAAAGATTTCGCTCATGCCCGCAACCGCCCAAGGCATGCCCGGCGGCTTTCGCAAATAAGGCTGCTCAAACAAATGAGGCACGATCCACTCGCCCGTCTTCATCATCGTCCAACCCGGAATAGCGCGATGCCCCTCGGATTGGCTCAAACCGCTGGAACCGATGAAGGTGGCGTGCGCGAGAATTGCCGCGAGCGTGGTCAGGGCGATCTGTACCCAAAGCCTCGAAAGAATCGCGGGTGCAGGCCGCGGCGGCGGATCGAACATGCTCCAATAATAGCGACAAACTCTCGCGCGTTGGGTGAGCGCTCAACTAACACTTGTTTACCTGGTCTTGCATTCAACCGTACTCGCATTACAGATGAAGTGTGTCCTCACGCGCAGCGCCTGCGCCTATGTTCCATCTACCCATACACGCGGCCAATCACCCGGCCAACCCGAGCACGCATCCATGAGCGATTCAGGCAACATCCAACGCAAAGCCCCCTCCAAACGCGATTGGATCGGCTCGCCTGCCAACTCCGCCGACGCCATCGGCCATCGCGCCAGCGCGTACCCCAAAGCCATCGACAAGCTCATCGCCCACTTTGCCCAGCTCCCAGGCATAGGCCGAAGGTCCGCCGAACGACTCGCCTTCCACATCGTCAAAAGTAGCACAGAAGACGCCCTTGCTCTCGCTCGCGCAATCTCCGACGCCAAGCTCGCCGTGCGCAGTTGCAAAGTCTGCTGGAACCTTTCCGATGGCGAGTCCTGCGAAATATGCGAAGACGCCAGACGCGATCGGGCCACCGTCTTGGTCGTCGAACAACCCAAAGACCTGATCTGGATCGAACAAACCAACATGTTTAAAGGCGTTTACCACGTTCTCATGGGCCGCCTAAGCCCACTCGAAGGCATCGGCCCTGGCGACTTGACCGCGCGTGCACTCCTCGAACGTGTCGCCGACGCTTCGCTCAATTGTGGCGGCATCGCCGTGCACGAAGTGGTTCTAGGCCTCAACCCAACCGTCGAAGGCGATGGTACCGCCATGTACCTGAGCGATCGTCTCCGCATCATCAAAGCTGCCGACACCGGCGAACCCATCCGCGTCACGCGCTTAGCCCGAGGCGTCCCCGCTGGCTCGCAACTTGAGTATGCAAACAAAGCGGTCCTCGCCGATGCGATCGTGTCTCGACAGCTCATGAATCCTTGAACCACGTGACTTGTGCCCTCTGCCTTGGGCTGCGAAGCAGCCAAGCGAATGTTGCCAGACGCGTAGCGTCTGGTTAGCCAGCACCCACACAATAAAGCCCCGGCAGGGGCGAACGAGTATCAACAGTAGAAAACTTCCCGCTCGCCTCTGCTCAGGTAGATTCCAACTTGGTAGCCACTTCCATCCCCCTCCCCCTCCCCTTCGCAACCCTGCTAGGCTATTAGGTACATAATTCCGCTCCCCGCTCCCTCAAAAGGAACTTCGCTCTCATGCGGTTCGATGCGTCCCAGCACATGCGGATGGGCCAGAACATGAAACTGGCGCCGAGGATGATCCAGTCCATGGAAATCCTCCAGATGCCACTCGCCGAATTGCAAGAACGCATCGAGCAAGAGCTCGAAAGCAACCCAACTCTCGAACTCGCCGAGCCAGGCGACAGCTTCGACTCTCTCGACGCTCAAAATCTCAACGATGCCGCACGTGAAGGCCTCGGCCTCAATGCCGAAGTTCGGGAATCCAGCGACGACGCCGTCCTTCAAATCGACGCCAGTGGCGGAGCCTCAGAATTCGAACGTCTTGACTCCTTCGAGGCCGCCAACCCCGACGCCATCGACAACGATTACGCACTCTCCGATCGTGCCTCCTCCTACGACGGCGTCTCCAGCGACGGCTCCGGTGCCGTCGAACGCTCCCTCGATGATCGCCGAAACGATGGCGGCTTCGACGAACGCGCATTCGAAGACCGCGCCGTCATCCGCCGCGATGGCGAACGCGATGCCAAGATGGACGCGATGGCCGCCGCCCCCGCCCGTAACGACCCGCTCCACGAGCAACTCCTCCGCCAATGGGCTCTCGCAGACGTTGATCCCACCCTTCGCCCTCTGGGCGAACGCATCATCAGCAACCTCGCCGACGATGGTTATCTTCGTACACCCTTGGAAACAATCGCCGCAGAAAACGCGTTACTAGACCCTACACAACTCGACACAACATCCACCCCAACCTCCGCAAACCCAACCCAACAAACTCTCCACAATCCTGCCCAATCTACCAGCGAATCAGCCGATCCTCGCACCGATCTTCTTCGCGCATACGAGCGAGCACTACACGCTGTGCAACTGTTTTTAGAGCCCGCAGGCGTCGCGGCTCGCACCGCCAGCGAATGCCTCATCCTTCAACTCGACGCGCTCGCCGACGAAGGCGAAAGCCTGGGTTGGCCCGTCGAAACCTTCGATCACGCTCGCACCCTCGTGCGCGACCACATCGAAGACCTCATGCAAAATCGCCTGCCCCGCGTCGCCGAACGCAGCGGGTTATCTCTACTGCAAATCCGTGACGCGCTCACGCTATTGAAGCGTTTGAGCCTCGCCCCGGCGCGCCGCCTCACGCCCGAAGAAACCGCCCCGATCACGCCCGACGCCATCATCGAGTTCCTCCCCGAGCATGATCGCTACGTCGCATACTTAAACGAAGGCCGCATGCCCGCGCTTCGCATCAATCAGGAATACGCCAAGCTCACCCGCGATCGCTCCATCGATAAGCAAGGCCGCGAATTCGTACGCACCAACGTCTCCAACGCCCAGTGGCTCATCGACGCCATAGGCCAGCGCAAACGCACCCTGCTTCGCGTTGTTCAAGCCGTCGCAGTCGCCCAACGTGAATACTTTGACTTTGGCCCGCAAGCCCTAAAGCCTCTGCCCATGACGCAGGTCGCCGACGAACTAGGCATCCACGTCGCAACCGTGAGCCGCGCCGTATCAGACAAGTTTGTGCGCACGCCACGAGGCATCGTCCCTCTCCGCCGCTTCTTCTCCGGCGGCGTTCAAACCAAAGACGAAACCGGTGGCGACGCCGGTGGCGAAATGGCCTGGGACGCGATCAAAGCCGCCCTCCGTGAAGTCATCGACCACGAAGACAAAAAATCACCTCTCAGCGACGAAGCTCTGGTCGATGAACTCAAACGCAAAGGGATCGAAATCGCCCGCCGCACCATCGCCAAATACCGCGACCAACTCAGCATCCCCACCGCGCGAATGCGCAAGCAGTACTCGTAGCAAAAACCAGAATTGGCATCATAGTAAATCGATATATATATTAAGTAGTAATGTAATAGAGTAACGAAGTTACTTTGCCAAGAGTCATTTCATCGATATTCCTGGCGTGCCTTGGTACCCCTCTCTTTCCGAGAGAGGTTTCGAATTACTTCATTGCCTTTGCCCTGGGTGGTCCAACGGTCCCCACCGGTGCTTTTTTCTGTCTTCGTGCTTCGTGCCACCAGGATCGCTTCGATCCTGATGCATTCGTCCCAAGCTCATTGACCCACATTCGTCTTGCCAATGAAAAAAAACGTCTTCTTACGAGGGCGGCTTCTCTGCTGTATGTACCGTCTTCGCGCACATTACATCAAGCTTCATAATACTATCGAATACGTTACTTCGCAGCAAAAACTAAGACACACGTGCTATATTACCATATACCCCTACACCCCAATACCCCGCCTCCCTAACCACTTCGCAACATCACCCCCCACATCACGTCTGGATCACGCCTGTCTTAAATTCCGCCGAGTAATCCCATCCTTGGTTCGCCGCCGTCAACGCCAGAATCAATTCTTCCCGCGTCTTGTGTGGCTCGATAATCCGGTCCAGCCAGCCGCGCGACGCCGCATGACGAATGTCCGCTTGCTCGGTATACGCCGCGTGCACCGCCGCATAAATCGCCGCGTGCGCCGCCTCATCCACCATTTCGCCTTTACGTTTCCGGCTCGCTTCTTCGATCGTCGTGAGCACGCCCGTCGCCTGATTCGCGCCCATCACCGCGCACTTCGCATTCGGCCACGCCAACGCAATAAACTGATCAAACGCGCGCCCACACATCGCGTAATTTCCCGCGCCATATGACCCGCCGATGATCACCACAATCTTTGGTACCACGCAATTGCTCATCGCGTTCACCATCTTCGCGCCCGCGCGAATTATCCCGCCTTGCTCGCTATCGCGCCCCACCATAAACCCCGTCGTGTCATGCACAAACACAATCGGCACCTTCCGCTGATTGCAATCCATGATGAACCGCGCCGACTTGTCCGCCGAGTCATCATAAATCACGCCCGGCATCTGCACCGCCTTGGTCGGCCCGGCTTTCCCACCCGCCATCGTCCGCTGCACCAACTTCTTCTGATTCGCCACAATCCCGCACGCGTGCCCACCAATATTCGCATACCCACACACAATCGACTGCCCGTAATCAGCCTTGTACTCATCAAAATCAGGCACCAGCGTGTCACCCATCACCGCAACATCAACGATGCTCGCCAGCACATCCTTCACGTCATACTGCGCGCCAGGCGTATCAGTAAAGCTCGCGTAAATCTCTTCCCCATCCTTAAATGGCACGCTTAACTTCGCTTCTTCCGCCGCCACCTTGGGATACTTCGCAATCAAGCTTCGCAGCCGCTCGATACACGCGACGTCATCCTTCTCCTTAAAGTCAATCGTGCCGGAAATCAAAGCGTGCATCGACGCCCCGCCAAGCTCCTCATCTGTCACGTCCTGCCCGATCGCGGCTTTCACCAGCGCAGGCCCCGCGAGATACAACCCCGACCCTTCGGTCATCAACAGCGTGTCGCACAACACCGGCAAATACCCGCCGCCCGCGACGCAATATCCCATGATCGCCGCGATCTGTGGCACGCTCATCGCGCTGATCACCGCGTTATTCCGGAAAATCCTGCCAAAGTCATCCACATCCGGAAACACGTCTTCCTGCATAGGCAGGAAAACCCCCGCGCTATCAACTAAATATACCAAAGGCATCCGCGCCATCATCGCCATAGTCTGCGCCCGAATGATCTTCTTGCACGTCATCGGAAAGAACGCGCCCGCCTTCACCGTCGCGTCGTTGGCAATAATCATCCACTTGCGCCCGTGGATCGTGCCGATCCCCGTGACCACGCCCGCCGCTGGCGCGCCCCCATGTTCCTTATACATCCCGTGCCCAGCCCAAAGCCCCAGCTCCTGAAAGCTGATCCTCGTGCCACCCAGCGGGCTCTGTACTTTGCCTCGTTTCGCTTGCGCATCAACCAACAACGACACGCGTTCCCGCGCCGTCAATCGACCCTTTTCATGCTGGCGCTCAATAGCTTTCGCGCCGCCACCCTGCGCGATCACCGCTTCCATCGCCACAAACTCCGCCGCGAGAGCGCGAACAGACTTGGGCAAAGGCTTCACGTTCGCAGCAGCAGCGCTGGCTTCGAGCCTGGAGCCGGGCTTGGCTTCGAGTTTCGAATCGGGCTTGGAATCGAGTTTCGAATCGAGCTTGGAATCGGGCTTGGAATCGGGCTTTAAGTCGGCGTTGTGTGTGGGTGTTGCCATAGAGGCAGAGGATAAGGCGGCAAATAGCTACAGCAGTTCCAAATTGCTAAAGCACCAAAGCACCAAATGACCAAATAGCCAAATGACCAAATAGCCAAATGACCAAATAGCCAAATGACCAATTAGTCTAATGTCTCAGCCTTTGCCAGCCTAGGCAACTCGCCACTCGCCACTCGCCACTGTGCCGCTTTCGCCTCACCGCACCATCCGCCAACCCACATCGCTCACCCGAGGCAGCGGCACCGCCACTACAAACTGCGTCTCATTCATCAGCCACAACGCGTTGTCACCGGTCACATTGTTCCGCCACGCAATATCAGGAAGCAAATCTCCATTAAAATCTCCCACCGAACCCACCGACCATTCCAGCCCAACTTGCGCCACCGCAATTGCCTCGACAAACACGTTGTCATTCATCCGCCAAATCACCAAATCACCCGTTGTGCCATTGCGCAGCACAAGGTCGGGAAACCCATCTCGCGTAAAGTCTGCCCCGCCCTCAACCCGCCAACCCACAGGCACCGTGGGCATCGCCCGCGAGGTCAACAAGTTGCTCCCCGGCGCCGGCGTTCCATCCAGATACCACACAAACGCGCTCGTGCCTGCCGCATTAAACCACGCCATGTCGTCGCGCTCGTCGCGATTAAAGTCCGCCACCGCGCCCACATACCACGCCCCTGTTCCGCCCGACAAAAACGGAATCGCCGCACCAACTAGCGTCCCATTCATCAACCACATGATCGTCTGCCCCGTGGTCGGTAGCCGCCACAGCAAGTCCATCGTGTTGTCGCGATTGAAATCGCCCGTCGCCGCTAACTCCCACGCGCCATCAACCGTTGGCAGTCCAACTAACGCGCGCACCGAGAAAGGCACACCCGCGTTCGCTCGCGCGTTCATCAACCAGAAAAGCTGCCCCCCAACATTCGCATTCCGCCACGTGATATCGCGAATTCCATCTCCATCCACATCGCCCGCGACCAGCGTCCGCCAAACCCGCTGTCCTTGCGCCCGCCACGGATCGCCTCGCGCAGCATGCACCACAATACTCGTCTGCGCCACACCATTCATAATCCACGATTGCAACTGCGCCGTCAGCGCGTTCCGCCACGTGATGTCGCTCCTGCCATCGCGATTGAGGTCCAGCGTCGCAACAATCTGCCAATTAACGTCCGGCGAAGGGCTTTTGGGCGATATGTCCTCCGACGCAACATACGTCGTTCCACTCATGTACCAAACCGATGTAGCGCCAGTCCTTGCATTGCGCCACACAATGTCAGGCCCCGTCGGCCCGCCAAACGAACCCACGCCCACGATCTGCCAATTCCGATCGCTCACCCTGGGCAAAATCACTGGCCGCACAAACGTAACGCCATTCAATTCCCATATCGTCACGTCGCCCGTGCGAATGTTCTGCCACACAATATCAGCCTTGCCATCGCCCGAAAAATCTCCCGCCCCAGCCACGATCCAATCCTGATCCGCAACTCGGCCAACATCTACCGAAGCAAGAAACACCCCAAGCTGCATATACCAAACGCTGGTATCACCCGTCACGCGATTTCGCCAGATGATGTCTCCTTCGCCGTCGCCATTGAAATCTGCCGACCCAACCACCCGCCAATTCACATCCGAAACCGTCGCCAACGCGACAACGTTCACCGAAAAACTTCCATTGCCTAGCCCGCGCCACGCATCCACCTGCCCATTGACCCCGTTCCACCAGAGCAGATCTGGGAAGCAATCGCCGGTAAAGTCTGTGCCGCACACCTGCGCCGCAAAGTCAGTAGTAAACGACCACTCAACGCCCGTGGTCGTCCCTCCCGCCCCCTCCGAATCAATCCGCCACCGATACGTCGTTCCAGCCGCCAACGCCGCAGTCGCAAAGATCGTCCCCGATTGCGACAAAACCTGTGGCAGCGTCCCCGTAGTCCCAAAGAACACGCGATAACTCGACGCTAGATTCGCCGCGCCCCACGAAAGTGTCACGCTGCCTTGTGCGCCAGCCACCACCCGCGTCGCAGCATTCAATGGCGATGAGTTGGCCACCTGCGCAGGCCTAGGCGTCACCAACGTAAGACAGTTTCGCGTATCGCGGTGTCCCGTAATCCGCTCCACTTCCCACACACCAAGGCTCGTTCCCGTGCAGTTGCCAATCGTCGCGCACATCACCCCACACTCGGCTTGCCCATCGCAGTGCGGGCTCGACCAGTTGTGCCCAACCTCATGCGCCGTAAGCGCAATCCGCCGCACCGTGTTGGTTGTATACCTCGACTGCGAAAGCCCATACGCCGCGTTGCCACAGATCACCCCGGTAAACGCGAGCCCCACCGTGTCCCCATTAAGATTGCGCCCTGTCATCAAATGCGCTACATCTCGCGTCACGCCTCCCTCATTGCTATTCCAATGGCTGCGAAACTCATCCAGCAACGCGCTCGAATCTGTCGTAGCGCTATACGGATCAAACCCCGGCGCCGATCGAACCCGCACCACCGCCAATGTATACGTAATCTCGGCGTCACGCTCATAGATCGCTGCCATCCCATTCAATATCAACTCAATGTCCGCCGTCGTCGCATCAATGCTCGACCCATTCGCCAGATAAAAAAGATTGTCCGCGTCAAACCCAATCTGCGCCACCCGCCAATTCCCACCACGCTGGCCAAATCCCGGAAACGCCTGTGGCACCTGCGAGCTCTGTTCCGAGTCCATATTCGCGTTGCCACTCATCTCCACCAACGCGCGCTGCGCATCCGAAATCGCAACATTCAAAGGCTGCAAATCTCCCCCCAACATCGGCACATCAACCACCCCACACACCTCGCCTCGCGAAATCACATCCGCCGCGTCATATGTCGCGTGCCACCCCGGCCCAGCCCCAAAATCACCCAAGGGCTGGATGCCCCACATCTGCCCTTCATTCCACACCACCCCCTTGATTCCATCGTCAAAAATGCTCGCCGCCACAACCGAATCAGGCCACTCCGCAACCACGCCCCGATACGTCTTTGGTTCCAAAGGCACAACATCAATTGGGTTGCCATTAGCGTCATCCGCGATCACGCGAAACCCCGCATCGCGCAGCGAAATCGGCGCAAGCCGCAACGTCACATCATGAACCACATCTCCCGAAACCAAACGCACAGGTATCTCAACGCCCACGCGTATCCCACCAGCCCCAGCAACAAGCCGCGCGCCCTCAGGCACATCAATCTGCACCAGCTCATACCGCGCAACATCGATTGAATCAGGCGCGGGTGCAACCGCACCTTGCACGCGCGACACCATGCACATAGTCGTGGACATCATCAAGCACAACACCACGCGCGCCACCATAGATCGAGCTTTGCAATGTCCTGCAAAATTCGCGTACACCTTCGTCAACCTGTTCGCCATCATCATGTTTGCTGTCCATTAAATAAAAGCATGCAAAGGCTCTAAACCGAACACCACAAATCTCATTCGCATTCCAGGCGGTCTTGAGTTCCTTCTCTCTCCGAGAAGTGACTACATCTCTACGTGCCATTTGCGTTCTCGATACCACTTCGCCAAAGCACACGAGCAAATAAATACGTGTAGGTCTGCGCGCAAGATACGCATCACCCGGCGCGTATTTCGCCTCCACTCTACACAATTCGGCTGACAGGCCCAATTGGCTGCACACCTGCACACAATCGCTCCACTTCGTAAGTGCACGCTGCACCCACCCGCGTTGTACGCCAAGCCACACCAAGCCGTTCATCCAACGCCATCCTCGGCCATCATTCTCAACTACCCATCTTCCTGTAAACATGCGTACACATACCAATCAAATTCGCCGACCTCTCGCCGACCTCTCGCCGACCCTTCGCCGCCAACTCGTGACCAGCCACCCGCCAGCAACAACCAAACCCCAATCTAACGCAGCACTTCGCGCAGCCACCCATGAATCGCATCGTTGGCAAGGCACACAAATACCGTGCCTTGCGACAACGCGTTCGCACATCCATATAACTAAAAGTATACCCGAACAAACGAAACCTGGTGAACCTCACATACGCATCACCAAAGCCGCATATCTTGGGTTCAAATACGTCATAGTCACCATATGCATGCGCACAAACAGTGTCAGTATTAAAGAGAAGCCAAGAACCAGCACACTTGGATATCTGTGCACAAATTGCTACACACACAATACTTACGCCTGAACACGTATGAAATCACGCTCAGATTATAGTCCTGATACTAAGTAATCTTGCTTGCAAATGTCAGTGCTTACGACGAAGTGTGACATCCATGTGTCAGTAGAAATAACCGTCCACTTCTGTGCGCAAAACTCTGGCCGATACCGTACAAACCTCTTTTCATTTTCCAGGAATGTCGTACAACATGTAAAGCAGTTCGACCCCGATCTTCCTCTCTCCCTTTCTCGAGTTAGGCCCCACGTCCCAGTCTCCAGACCTGTTCATGAAAGGACCCGTCATGCGTACCAACCGCCTCGAATCACCTTTGGCTGCTCATCCACCCAGCGTTGGCGTTGTCGTGTCATTAGCTCAAGCGGCTCCAAAGCCGACAAACCTTCTCAATACAAACCGCCGCGCAGGCTACCCGCATGCAGCACCCTTGTCTTCCCAGGCAAGCCGTACCCGCCAGCCAAACCCAAACCCAAACCAAATCCCAAACTCAACTCCCTCCCGCCTTCCCTCCCGCCTTCCCTCCCGCCACCAATTGCGCAACACGCCCGCCCCATTAACCGCGCACATCCGCAGTATGGCTCTCGACGCCGCCGCCGACCTGCGCCGCGTCCCTGATCGTGACACCATCGAGACATTGTTGCAGCGTGCCCGCTACCTCATGCCTGAAGATGGCGCGATCCTCATCGCCTGCTATCAAGATGGCCTTCGCATCAGCGATCTCGCCAACCTTCGCCAGATGTCTATCCGCACCATGCGTCGGCATATCAAGCGCCTCGCCATTCGGATCATCTCGCCCATCTTCGAATACGTCATGCTCTACGAGTCATCCTGGCCAGCAACCCGCGCCCGCATCGCTCGCGCCGTCTACCTCCAAGGGCAATCTCTTCGCGCCGTTGCCGACTCGCTGCACATGTCCTTGCACATCGTCCGCCGCCAGGCGCAGTGCATCCGCGCGATCTACGAAGACCACGCATACTCCAATAGCGCACCACGAAGCCCACGCCGCGCGATCTGAGCTTGATCGTGTACGCCGCGCTCGCGTAAACGCCTTTGCATTTCTGAAGATCCAAATTTCACAGGGGGAAATCCATGCTTGATCAATCTCTTTATACGCCCATCTCACCGAGTCGTCGCGTGTTATTAACCTGCGCCATGTTTGGCGTGTGCACCCACGTAATCCGCTCCGCCAGTTCTTCCACTTCTACCCGCTCACGCCGCTCACGATTGAATACGCGTCTACTGCCACATTCAACACCACGCTCGTCAGAGCGCAGCACAATCGCCTTTCCCCAAGGCGTGCCCGACTTCATCCCTAAATTGGCCCACGACATCCACGAAGCTCTCAGCCATGGCGCAATCTGTCTCATCCAAGGACCCAGCGGCAGCGGTAAATCCTCTGTCCTTCGCGCGCTCGCCGCGTTGCACCGCGCCAACCACGAACGCTTCCGCGTCGTTGATTCAACCCGAATCTTGAAACCAGGCATAGCCCTCGTCGATCAGGTTTCTACGCCTTTGCCGCGAACCATCGAAATCTTCGCCGCAGCAGGAATCACCGAGCCCACGCTCCTCATTCGGCCACCCGAAGCCATCTCCCAAGGTCAACGGCATCGCGCGACGCTCGCGCTTGCTCTTCTTCGCGCAAGCCTTGCTCTCACGCAATCGTCGAGTTCCGCACGTACACCAAGTACACAAACGACCTCAAATTCCGTACATCCAGCTGTTTACACGCTCATCTTTGACGAGTTCACTTCGCCACTAGACCCGGCATGGGCGGCTGCTGTAGCGCGGGCGCTTCCACGCATATTGGCAAGGCTTCGCACATTCAACCCAAACGAAAGGCCACGCAGCAGCGCCCGCTCGCTCGCGTGCCAACTTCGCGTCGTCGTCGCAACTTCTCGTCTGGGACTCATCATTCCCGGCGCACTTCGCGTCACACTTCCCGACCCACTCGCGCCACGCATTGGCGGTGCACAATGATCGCGCGCAACACCCAAACTTCGCTCATCGCCACATCGTGCCACGAACCCGAACGTTCTGCGCACGTGGGGCTCATGATCGCGCAAGGCTGCCGTGCCGATTACGCCATGCTCGCGCACATTCATTACCGCTCCGGCCCGCCTGCGACCTTTGCGCGTGTGCTCAAAGCAACCCTCGAAGGCCAACTCTTGGGCGTACTTGTGGTATCGTTTCCCACCCTCAATGGTCTTTGGCGGTTCGTCGCCTGGCCCGAGCTCTTTGCAACAAAAGGTCTTGCGCGAAGCGATCGAGCAACAACCACTCGTGTGCTTAACGCGCACGTGCGAACCATTAGCCGAGTAATCACAGACCCGCGTGCGCGCGGGCTAGGCATCGCGCAAGAGCTCGTGAGCGCGTACTTGAATGATCCGCAAACGCCTTGCACCGAAGCGATTGCAGCGTTACCGAGCGCGGGAAGAATCTTTGCCCACGCCGGGATGCGCGTCATAGATCGGCAGCAATCCGCCTCACTCGATGGTCTTCGGCTCGCGCTGCGATCAATCGGCGCACAGCCTTGGCAAGCGATGGATCTCGCCGTGGCTAAGTCGATGGTTCGTCGTAGCGCAGTGCGAGCAGCGGTTATGAACTGGGCCACGAGCAGTCGCGGCACCAACTCGGCTGCGAAGCGTGCAAAGAGCGAACTAGGCGACACATCGGTGACGGCCGCCGCGCTGTTGCTGGCTAAAGCGGCGAGCCAGTTGTTGTACGTACCCAAGGCGTATGTCACGCCTTGAACGTATCGCGATCAAATCAAATCAATGAGAGAAGACGCCATGCAACCTATGAACAACAAGCTGGATCAGCGTGAAGAAGAAGGCGAGATCGTCGATCAGGAAGCTGCCGGCGAGCCAGAAGGCATGGAGCCTGCCAAGAAGCGAGCTACTAAAGAAGTTGGCAAAAAAGTTGGCGATAAGACTACCCAAAAAGCAACCAAGAAAGTCAGCATCAGGCGAGCGCCAGCCAAAGCGACCGAGAGTATTTCGGCGGTTCACGAAGCAGAGTGCGCAACGCACGCGTTGACGATGCCGACGTCGCGCGCGAAGCTTGCCGCGTTTTTGTTGGAGCACATGGAGCTTCGGCTCGCCGAACGTGCGCTCTTGGAAGGCAACTCGGCTCCGCTCGACTATCTAGAGCATGCGTTCTTTGAGCCTTGCATGCAACGCAACGAGCACATGGCCAAACTTCCGGTTAGCCTACCCATCGGGCAACCTGTTGGCCTTCCTATCGCGTTACCGCTATTACACGATGCCGCGGCATTGAAAGCTAATTCCGGCGTGCGAGCCAATCTCGGAGTGCGTGACTGTGTCGTCTGGGCCAATCGTGGCGGCGGCAAGACGTTTTTGGGCGCGGTGGCGACGCTTCTCGACATGATCTTCAAGCCTGGGATTGAGATCCGGATTTTAGCGAGTTCAATCGAGCAAGCCAGCCGAATGCACGCACATCTGCTGCGGTTCTTCACACTTGAAAGTTTCTCATCTTTGGTCGAAGGCAAAGCGACCACTCGGCGACTTGAATTGCACAATGGGTCGCGCGTTGAGGTGCTTGCACAATCGCATGCCAGTGTTCGAGGCACGCGTGTGCAAAAACTTCGGTGCGACGAAGTAGATGTGTTATCGCAGGATTTGTGGGAGGCGGCGCAGCTTGTCACGCGGTCAGCCAAGTGTGGCGCAATTGAAGTGATCGGCAGCGTTGATTGTTTATCAACCATGCACAAGCCGCATGGGATTATGCGAGACATTGTCGCCGAGGCGTACGAGGGAAAGCGGCGACTGTTTCGCTGGGGCGTTGTCGACACGCTGGAAACCTGTGGCGATGAATATGTGTGCGAAGGTGTGGTAGATGAGGCGGGTGTACGGATTGTGCCCACGTGCGTACTGCTGGAAGAGTGTGGCGGGCGGGCGAAGCGGCGCAGCGAAGATGCTGGCGGGTTTATGCCGGTGCGAGACGCGATCACGCTGAAGGGGCGCGTGAGCCAGAGCATGTGGAAGAGTGAGATGTTGTGCCAAAGGCCCAGGAGAAGCGATTCGGTGTACCCAGAGTTTGACGTGGCGCGGCACGTGATCAACGACATGTGCGTGGTCGAAGCGCGGGTGCGACGCAAGAACTTGCAACTCGTTGGCGGCTTTGACTTTGGATTTCGCGCGCCCAGTGCGCTCGTGCTTGCGGCGGTTGATGAAGCTGGCGTGATGTGGATTCTGGATGAATGGGTGCAGTCAGAGGTCACGCTCGCGGTGCACATCGAACGCATCAAAGGCGGCGGCGAAGAAGGCTGGCCAAGGCCCGACTGGCTGGCGGTTGACCCAGCAGGCAAGGCGCAGATACTGCAAACCGGGACCAGCGCGGTTGAAGACATGCGCGCGGCAGGGTTGGTCGTTCGCTACAAGAGCGCAAGCATTAATTCAGGATTGAAACTTGTGAAGGCGCGACTCGACCCGGCGGCGGGCGATCCAAGGTTGCTGGTGCACGCGCGATGCAAGACGTTGATTAGTTGCCTGGAACGATACCACTATTCGTATGACGATAAGGAATCGTTGGTGCCGGTAAAGGATGGGTTTGATCACGCGCCCGATGCGCTGCGATACCTGGTGCAGCATGTGGATAAGCCGATGAAGGCGTGGAGTGGGAATTATTTGAGGTAGGGAAGGAAGAAGGCGAAGAAGTGGCAAAGTGGCAAAGGCAACCGGCGGGGACCGCCGGACCACCCAAGGCAAATACAAGGCAGGGAGATGATCAAGAAGCAAGGCGTGAAGACGACATGGCGTGGGCGGGTGTGTCTTGCATACGCCTGAATTTGTAGGTAGGTGGCAGCTGGTTTCGTTGGTGAGTGCATGTGAATCATTTGGCGGCGAGGCGTTGAAGGTACATACTGTTGAGGTATTCTCGCTGAAGAGGGACGCATTTGCAGTGGAGGGGTGAAAATCTGAAGGAATACTTGTTTGGACGAACACTCTAAGACATTGTGAGTATTGTGTTTGCGCGTGCGACGATGTGTGTCGTACTAAGTTTGTATTTTGGATGGGTAACGATTCTTCTAATCTCGTGATACCTTTTAATGATGTCATCGCCAATGGACAACTTCAAGCCCGATAAACCTCTGCTCAAGGCGGCCAAGGGGTTGAGGGCTGCGCGGGCTAAGAACGTGCGGGGCCAGACAGTGTCGAAATTGCGTGAAGATGGGCAAGATGAGCATGAGGCGGTTATCAAGAAAAACGAGACACATGCTGAGGCGGCGCAGGTGGGCGCGCAGGTGGGTAAGCAGGTGGTGGCACACTTGGCACCAATTGAGACGTACGCGGACGCGCTGGCATATTTGGAGTCGCTGACGAATGTGGAAGCGATGAAGCCATCGCGCGTGGATCAGCGAGCGGTGTTTACGTTGGAGCGAATGCGTGCGTTGGTTGGCGCGCTTGAAAATCCGGAGCGGACGTTTCGCACGCTGCATGTGGCTGGGAGCAAGGGCAAGGGGAGCGTCTGCGAGATGACGGCGGCGGCGCTCGCTGGGTGTGGCGTGACGGTGGGGGTGTATACGTCGCCACACCTGGTGGATATACGCGAGCGGATACGGATTGGTGCACGGTGGATAAGCGAAGAAGCCTTTGCGCGATGTCTGGCGCGGGTTCAAACTGCTGCGAATAGTATAGATATTAGTTTAGGCAATGTAACACACTTTGAGGCGTTAACTGCGGCTGCATTTGTGCACTTCGCGGATGAAGCGGTGGACTTTGCGGTGATTGAAGTAGGGATGGGGGGGCTGTTTGATGCGACGAACGTGATTACGCCAACGGTGACGGCGATCACGGCGATCCAGCTTGAGCACACGCAGATTTTGGGCACGACGCTCAAGGAGATTGCGGCGCACAAGGCGGGGATTATGAAGGCGGGCGTGCCTTGTATTACGATGGGGCAGGACAAGGGCGTGATGGAAGTGTTTCGCGCGACGGCGGAGCGGGTTGGGTGTTCATTGCGGGTGCTTGGGGCGGAGTTGGAGTTTTCGTTTCGGTTTGGGAAGAGCGATGAACATGGGGGGTGTTGGCGGGTGAGCGTGACTTCGCCGCGGCGAGCGTTTGAGCACATGGTTGTGCCGCTGAAGGGGGAGCCACAGGCGCACAATCTTGGGATTGCGCTAGGGATTGTGGACGCGTTGGCGGAGCGTGGGGTATCAACGCCTGAGGGCGGGGTGGCATTGGGGCTGACGACGACGCAGAGCAGCGGGCGGATGGAGTTTGTGCATTCTTCGCCGAGGATTGTGGTGGATGGCGCGCATAATCCTGAGAGTATTGGGGAGCTGGTAAAGACGCTTGGCGCGCATGTGAAGTACGACTCGTTGGTGGTAGTGTTTGGGTGTGCGGCGGACAAGGACGTGACGGGGATGTTGGCGAAGATCGCGACGGGGGCGGACAAGATTATCTTTACGCGTGCGGAGGGGTCGGCGCGGGCGATAGATCCCAAGGAACTGATGCGGAAGTTTGGCGAGGTATCGACGAAGATGGCGCAGGTGGCTTTGACGGTGAAGGACGCGTTGAACCTGGCGGCGCGCGCGGTGACGCGTGAGGATTTGATTTGCGTGACGGGATCGTTCGCGATTGCGGGGGAGGCCAAGCGGGCGCTGATGGCGAAGGCGGCGGGGCAGAAGACAGAGCCAAAGACTGCGCTGCAAGCGCGATCGGGCCTTACGGGGAATGTGGCAAACGCGGCGATGATCGATCTGAAGCCTGGGGAGGCGAAGCGAAGCGGGGCGTAATGGTGGATGGGGTGGGCGGGGGGGGGGGGGCTGGCCGTCCCAGAAGCTGGTTGGCCCTATTTCACTATTAGACAAAATGTCTAAACGTGCTTGACGAGCAATAGCCGATATTGCATACTGTTACATGTGCGTGTGATCAACCTGAAGACACTTAAACTCTTTTGGCAACGTTACCCGGACGCGGAGCGGCCGTTGCGGAAGTGGTACAAGGTCGCGCTCGCGGCGAAATGGGGGAGCATTGTTGATGTTCGAGCAACGTATCCGCATACGGACGCGGTGGTGGTGAAAGACGGGAGCACGTTGACGGTCTTTAATATTGCTGGGAACAAATACAGGCTGGTCGTGCGTATCAGGTATGAGGCAAGGTGGCGGCTGGTGAATGTGCGAGGAGTGTTTACGCACGCGGAGTATGACGCGGGGAAGTGGAAGGCCTAGTTGTAAAAGCCCTCGTAGCGGAAGGGGTAGGGAAATGGTAACGATTCGTAGAACACAGGTTGAACGATCACGAGAACGAGTTGCGGGGCGTTTGCCTGGTCGATTTGATGCACTGGTCGCGTTGATGCCGCCACAGGCGATTGAGGATGATGTGCAGCTTGAGAATACGACCGAGATGATTGATCGGTTGATGGCGGTTGCGAAGTTGACCAGCGGGCAAGCGAGTTACATGGAGACGCTGGTGCAGCTTGTCGAGGCGTTTGAAGCGGTGCAGTATGCGGAAGACATGCGTGAAGCAGGTGGGCGTCGGCGGGTGTGCGGGATCGAAATACTCACGCATTTGCTGGACGAGAACGAGATGAACGCGTCAGATTTGGCAAGGTTGCTTGGAGTGCACGCGAGCATGGGCTCGAAGATTTTGAAGGGTGAGCGGTCGTTAACGGTGGACCACCTTCGGATATTGACGGCTCGGTTCAAGGTTTCGCCAGAGGCGTTTATTGAATGAGATTTGGTTAAGCCTGTGTGGTGAAGTGGGTGGGGAGCGTGGTTTGGCCTCACTAGACTTGGGGCTATGAGCACGTCCACGCACGCATTAACGCACGCACAGAACGACACGCCGACGCATCGGTATACGGCGGCGCTAGCCAACCACATCGAGAGCGATTGGCAATCGCGGTGGCGGCACATGGAAACATTTCGCGCGCCAAACCCGGGCGAAACCGGGTTTGATGCGAGCAAGCCCAAGAAGTATGTGCTCGACATGTTTCCGTACCCCAGCGGCGTTGGCTTGCACGTGGGGCATCCGGTGGGGTACATCGCGACCGATGCGTATGCGCGGTACTTGCGGATGACGGGGCACAATGTGCTGCACGCGATGGGGTACGACGCGTTTGGACTGCCTGCGGAGCAGTATGCGGTGCAGACCGGGCAGCACCCACGGATCACGACCGAGGCGAATGTCGCGACGATGCGAGCGCAGCTCTCGCGGCTTGGGATGGGGCATGATCCGCGGCGCGGCGTATCGACGACGGACGAGGCGTTTTATCGCTGGACGCAGTGGATTTTCCTGCAGATGTACAACAGTTGGTACGACGCGGAGGCAGAGGTACGAGGTGGAAGTGGGGGCGGAAGTGAGGGCGGAAGTGGGGGTGGAGAAGGTGTACGAGGGCGAGCGCGGCCTATTACCGAGTTGGTGAAAGAGTTTGAGGAAGGCAAACGCGCGACGAGCACGAAAGAGAATGGCGGGGCGGGGCGGGCGTGGAAGTTTTTGAATGATGAACAGAAGCGAGCGGAGATTGATGGGCATCGGTTGGCGTTTGTGACCGAGGTGCCTGTGAATTGGTGCCCGAGGCTTGGGACGGTATTGGCGAATGAAGAGGTGACTGCGGATGGGCGGAGCGAGCGCGGGAATTTCCAGGTGTTTAAGAGGCCTTTGAAGCAGTGGATGATGCGGATCACGGCGTATGCGCAGCGACTGGAAAGAGATTTGGACAAGTTGACGTGGCCCGAGCCGGTAAAGAACATGCAGCGGCACTGGATCGGCACGAGCGAGGGCGCGATGGTGCGGTTTGGTGTTGATGGGTTGATCGGCGAAACCATCGAGGTGTTTACCACGCGGCCGGATACGTTGTTTGGGGCGACGTACATCGTGCTTGCGCCTGAGCATCCGATGGTGGATCGGATGTTGGTGGCCGAGCCGATTCGTGGTGCGATGAGCACTGGGCCATTTACGCGGGCAAAGTATCCGGGGATGAAAGAGTGCGTGCTGGCGGAGCACATCGTGGCGTATCGCGCGTGGGCAGCAGCCAAGACGCAGGAAGAGCGGACGGATGGGGGCAGAGATGGGAGCAGAGATGGGGGCAGAGATGGGGAGGATGCGGTGAAGGAGAAGACGGGCGTGTTTACAGGGGCATATGCGCTGAACCCGGTGAATGGGGCCAGAGTGCCTGTGTTCATTGCGGATTACGTGATGATGGGGTATGGCACGGGGGCGATCATGGCGGTGCCGGGGCATGATGTGCGAGACTTTGCGTTTGCGAAGGCGATGAAGCTGCCGATTGTGCGGGTGGTGAAGGCAGAGGTGAAGGAGAAGGATGCCAGAGGCGGAGAGGGCGAAGTAAAGAATGTGGTGATGGAAGAGGCGTTTGTTGATGAAGGCGTAGCGGTGAACTCGCCTTGGATTGAGGGGTTGGCAACGGGCGAGGCCAAGGCGAAGATGATCGCGTTGTTGGAGGAGCGGCAGTTTGGTGTGGGGCGGGTGCAGTATCGCTTGCGAGATTGGCTGTTTAGTCGGCAGCGGTATTGGGGCGAGCCATTCCCGATTGTGTATGACGAGAGAGGGGTGGCGCACGCGCTGCCGGAGAAGATGCTGCCTGTGTTGTTGCCTGCGTTGACGAACTTTCAGCCTGAGACGAGTGATGACGCGAATGCGCCGGTTAGGACGCCTTTATCACGGGCGGCGGAGTGGGTGAAGGTGCGGCTGGATTTGGGAGACGGGGAGAAGGAGTACACGCGAGAGACGAACACG
>JBBRGG010000012.1:0-26254 GCA_038240875.1 Phycisphaerales bacterium
CAGTGGGATCAACCTCTCCCCGATGAAGCCGTCATCCCAAAGATCTACGACCTCAAACACTCCGACCCTGTCAAAGTTCGCGACCTTCTTCAAGGCCTTTTCGGCTCTAGCAGTTCCACGCGCACCACCACCGGTGGCGGCGGCGGTGGCGCACAAACCCAAACCACATCAGGCACGTCCCAAGGCGTAGGCCGCCTGGCTGGCCAATTTTCCTTTCAAGCAATTCCCGAAGCTGGCCGTCTCGTCGTCGTCGCCAAAAGCCCCGATAACCTCTCGGTCATCGACAAGATCATCGAAGGTCTCGATCAACCACAGTCTGTGGGGCTTCCAATCGTCGTCGAACTTAAGCACGCTTCGGCAGAAGACCTCGCGGAACAACTCAACACTCTTCTTGCCCTCGATGGCACCCTCGCCTCTATCCGCCGCGCCGAGAGTGGCCTCTCAAATTCCAGCGCTACCTCAAGCCCCTTCGCCTCCGATCAAACCGACACGAGTGCTGCTACGCAAGACACCAACACGGCGCAAGACAGCATCGGCTTTTGGTGGCAGCGTTCTCGTCCACCCACCGATCGCCGCAACGCATCAAGCCTTATCGGCCAACTTCGCATCGTTCCCGTCTGGCGTCAAAACGCCCTACTCGTCGCTACGCCACCCGAGTACACCGAATCCATCCTCAAAATCATCGACCAACTTGATCAGCCAGGCCGTCAAGTTTTGATCTCCGCCATCATCGCTGAAATTTCTCGCGACGACGCAGAAAGCCTGGGCCTCCGCTGGTCTAACCAAACCATCACTCCCAACAGACCCGACAACGCCATCGGCGTCGGCCTCAACTCAGCCAACACCCAGAACAACTTTATCTCGAGCCTCTTTGATACCTCCGTGCTCAACGCCAACACCAATGTCAACCTCCTGCTTCAGGCCCTAGCCCAGAAGACCGACGTCTCCATCCTCTCCGAGCCAAAGGTCTTCACCTCCGACAATCAAGAAGCCGAATTCTTCGATGGCCAGGACATCCCCTTCATCACCGATTCTCAAACCACCGACACCGGCACCCAAAACCAATCCTTCGATTACCGCGCCGTCGGCATCCAACTTCGCGTACGCCCTCGCATCACTGTTCGCTCTGATGTTGACCTTCGCGTCAACGTCGAACTTTCTTCCATCACCCCAGGCCAAACCCTCTTCGGCGGCTTCATCGTTGATCGTCGCGAAACCACCACCCAGCTCATCGTCCGCAACGGCCAGACCATTGTCATCTCCGGCATCATGCGCTCCGAAGATTCCGAAACCATCCGCAAAGTTCCGCTCTTGGGCGATATCCCGCTCCTGGGATATCTCTTCCAATCTAAAGATAAAGCCAAGGTCAACACCGAACTGCTCGTCTTCATCACGCCCATCGTCGTCAACAACCCCCAAGATAGCGACACAGTGAACGAGCCTTACCGCGACCGCCTCAAACAAATGCGCCAAGAACTTGGCGATCCCGCTGTTGATGCGCCAGTCATACAAGCACCAGCAAATCAAACTCCAGTAGCACTTGCGCCAACCAACCCCGCCACGCCATAAGCAGCCATAGTTACAGCACTCGCGGCTTCAGCGTCCGCTTCGTCCAACTGATCCGGTTCCAGCACTTTTAGTCGAAACGCTCAAACTTGAATCAAGTCTCGAAACGCACCATGAAACTTCGCTCCCGTACCAGCGCCTTGTTTGTCTCGAGTAGACTCTCTCTGCGAGATTGGGTCTTTGTCGTGGGTGGTCTGGTCGTCCCGACCAGATTTTCCCTGCGTTTGATCGTACTTCTTCTCTGCACTTGCCTCTCTCTGGCCATCCTCACCGGCTGCGTCTCCGAAACCACCAAGCCCACCCGTGGCGTGAAGCTTTCTCCCGATGGCTCGCGGTTCGACAGAAAACCAAAAGACTCAAACCCAAGCACCATCACCGCCGACCTCGGCACTGGTGCCGTCGCCGAGCCAGTAACCGGCGCGTCTCTTGCCTCTCGCGTTCGCATCGCCGTCATTCCACGCGGCTCGATTCCATACGATGGTGTCACCCTTCCTCTTGTATCTCCCGATGGCAGGTTCATCGCCACGCAAATCGGCGAAGCCCCAACATGGCCCACCATCTTCGCATCCAACGACGCCCAATTTCCTCGCTCCACCCTTGAAGTATTTTCTATCGCCGCTGGCCCAGCCACGCGCGTCGGATGGTCCACGCTTCCCGCCGGCAACCTCATCCTCGGTCGCTCGGCCAACGACGAAGGCTTCCTCGCCGAATCAATCGAGTCCGATGGCACGCGCACAATTGTCCTCGTCGCCTGGGCCACCGGCCGAACCGAAACACTCGCGCGCGAGAACGGCAAGGTGTTTGCACACGCCACGTTCCTCTCTCGTGGCGAGCTTTGCTACACCGCGCGTCCTGTCTCAATCTCAACCCCCAATAGCGACCTCACTCAGAAAGCCGACGCGCCCGACTCATCCAACACGCCGTCGAGCGAACTCAGGCTTATCGCCCGCGATGGAAGCGTTTCCACCAAAGCACTCGACGATGGGTCGTACGCGTATCCAATTGCAACCGCCGACGATCGCTTCGTATATGCACTTGCTGTGCGCACGCCCGAGGCCGGTGCGCGCGTTGCCAAGCTCGAAATTCACGCCATTCGAATCGAGCGCGACAACGCCAACGGCTCAGAACGATTGGGTTCGGCTCGGCTGGGTTCGGTCGCGTGGCGATTCACCCTGGGCGATGCCACGGAACCCTTTGTTCTTCATCAGTTTGCGGCGGCCGTCGCGCAGCCTGGCCCGGTCGGTCTTCGCATGCAATTTGAAACCGCAGCAACGCTAGACGCTTCACAAAATAGTGTCGGCAGAGATCTAGCGATACAAGCTGAGCTTGGCCCCGATCTCGCCGCTCCACTTACGTTGTTCCGCCCAGGCTCAAGGCGTGCGCACGTTTTGGACATGGACAAGGGCCGCTCGCTGCCGCTGCCAGCGACCACAATCGCCGCGGCGTGGCTGAATCCTGCACGCTTTGCCAGTACGACCGAGAAGTCTTTAATTCGCAAAGCTACCCCAGGCTTCTTGTGCAGCACGAGCGAGGGGCTTCTTTTCATGCCAGATCCGAGAAAGATTACTGGCCGTGTCTCACCTGTGCGGTTGCTCTCAGGCCAATATATCGCAAGGCCTACACGCTTTGCCGATGAATTTGTACTTTTGGGCCCGGTTCCAAATGCGCCCGACCGCATGGAAGTTGTCCGAGCACTTTTAGGCGACAAAGCTGGCCCTGAATAACCCTAATTAATGCAGATATGAATACTTGCTTGGGAGGTGTGAAATATTTTTCATCACCAGCGAGCGAACCTACCTTTCTACACTGTGGATGAAAGCGTTTCCAAGCCCCAACACTCACTCCCGACGCCACCTGAGTTGCCCGAGGCAGCTGACCTGCCCGAGGCACTTGACCTGCCCGAGCTGGCCAAGCCAAATGAATCGGCTCCTGGCGGCCAGACGCAGCGCACACCGAGTCATCCAAATCAAGCTCGACCAAATCAAGCTCGACCAAATCAAGTTCGACCAAATCAAGTTCGAGCAAATCAAGCTCGACCAAATCAAGCCTCTCGCGATCAGCCACAGCGCAGTCAATCGCCGCGCGATGTGACGACGCGTGACCTGCTTCGCCGAATCGACGCGTGCATGCTCTTTGATCGCAGGCGCTTGGCGTACCACGTCAAGCAGCTTGAGCGTGAGCTGCACCAGCGCCGCGGCAGGCCTCATCAGATTGGCTTGCCTCGCCCGACCGGCCAGGTTAGTGCGCACAATTCGGGTACCAACCAATCACGAAATCAGCAGCAAACTCAAGGCAGAAACCAGGAACGTGATCGCTTTGCATGGCTTCAAGAGCAGATCGATCATTCAATTGCGCGCGCACGGCGGCGTCGAGCGGCACTTCCTACGCCACGCTACCCGATGGACTTGCCCGTGTCGGCACGGCGAGCCGAGATAGCTGAAGCAATCCGCGATAATCAAGTCGTAATCCTCTGTGGCGAAACCGGTTCGGGCAAGACGACGCAGTTGCCCAAGATCTGCATGGAATTAGGCCGCGGCGCGATGGGAATTATTGGGCACACGCAGCCAAGGCGAATTGCCGCGACGAGCGTGGCGAAAAGGTTGTCAGATGAGTTGTCGCTGCCTTTGGGTCGCGAGATTGGGTACAAGATTCGGTTTGGGGATAAGTCGAGTCCTGACAATCTTTGCCGAGTGATGACCGATGGCGTGCTGCTTGCGGAGACGCAGGGCGATCGTTTGCTCGAAACGTACGACACAATTATTATCGACGA
Organism: Phycisphaerales bacterium; assembly: GCA_038240875.1. Lineage (GTDB taxonomy): Bacteria > Planctomycetota > Phycisphaerae > Phycisphaerales > UBA1924 > JBBRGG01. Next base: position 4,337 of record JBBRGG010000012.1, read on the forward strand.
GGCCCACGAACGCTCGCTGAATATCGACTTTTTGCTTGGCTACATCCGGATGATTCTGCCCAAGCGGCCCGAGCTGAAAGTGATCGTGACTTCTGCGACGATCGACACTGATCGGTTCAGCAAGCACTTTAGTGATGCGCCGATACTTACCATTTCTGGGCGCACGTACCCGGTCGAAACTCGCTATCGGATGCCGATGTTGGAAGATGGCGGCGCGACCGAACTAGACATGCAGGATTCGATACTTGCAGCGGTTGATGAATGCGCGCGCGAAGGCAATGGCGATATTCTGATTTTCTTAAGTGGCGAGCGTGAGATCCGCGAGACTGCGGAAAATCTTGCGAAGCACTATTCGCCGGGATCGGAGAGGACGGCGATTTTGCCCTTGTATTCCCGGTTATCTGGGGCGGAACAGCAACGCGTATTTGAGCAATACCCTGGCCGCAAGATCGTGCTGGCGACGAATGTCGCCGAGACATCGCTGACGGTACCTGGGATTCGGTATGTGATCGATCCGGGCTTGGCACGGATCAGTCGGTACAGCACGCGGACGAAAGTGCAGCGGCTGGAAGTGGAGCCTGTGAGCCAGGCGAGCGCGAATCAGCGCAAGGGGCGATGCGGGCGAGTTGGGCCTGGGATTTGTATTCGGTTGTATGAGGAAGCGGATTTTACGTCGCGGCCTGAGTACACCGATCCCGAGATCCAGCGGTCGAACCTGGCGGCGGTCATCTTGCGGATGAAGTCGCTGCGATTGGGAATCATCGAGGATTTTCCGTTTATTGAACCGCCTGATTCGCGGAGCATTCGCGATGCGCACGAGACGCTGAGCGAGCTTGGCGCGCTTGATCCAGATGGGCACTTAACGAAGCTCGGGCATGACCTGGCAAAGTTTCCGCTGGACCCACGGATCGCGCGGATTATCCTGGGTGCACAGGCGGAGAATTGTTTGTCCGAGGGGTTGATCATCGCGGCGGCGTTGTCATTGCAAGACCCGCGTGAACGGCCACACGAAGCGCAGGATGCCGCCGACGCGGCGCACGCGCGGATGCGCGATCAGACTTCGGATTACATGTCGTATTTGCTGCTGTGGGATGCGTTTGGGCATGAGCGAAAGAATCGCTCCGGGGGCAAGTTGCGGGCGTGGTGCCGGGATAATTATTTGTCGTACATGCGGATGCGCGAGTGGGGCGAGGTGCACGGGCAGTTGCTGGAACTTGCGCAGTCAATTGGGCTTAAGCCCAGTGGCAGGGCTGCGCTGCCTGAGGCGATCCATCGAGCGGTGTTGTCGGGGTTGCTCTCGAACATTGGGAGCAAGACCGAGGATGGGGATTATGCTGGAGTGCGGGGGACGCGGTTCAACGTGTTTCCGGGGTCGGCGCTCTTTCGCAAGAGTCCAAAGTGGGTTGTAGCGGCCGAGATTGTGCGCACGACACGGGTCTATGCGCGAACGGTTGCAGGGGTGGAGCCGGAATGGATCGAACGGCTCGCGGGGCATTTGATTAAGAAAAACCACGCCGACCCGCAGTGGAGCGCGCATGACGGGCGGGTGCTGGCGGTTGAAAAGGGGACTTTGTTTGGTCTGGAGTTGTACAAGGGTCGCAAGGTCCACTTTGGCGTGATTGATCCGGTGGTGTCGCGAGAGCTATTTATTCATCATGCGCTAGTCGAAGGAGACAGTGATATTCGTGGCTCGTTTGTTGAGCACAACGATGAGTTGGTGGAGCGGATGCGCGAGCTGGAGACGCGGATGCGTCGAAGGAATGTCTTTGCTGAGGCGGAGATGCGGTACGCTTTTTATGATGCGCGAGTGCCTCGGGAAGTGTGTACGACGCATGAGTTTCAGCGGTGGCGGAAGATCGTGGAGCGTTCGGAGTCGCGGATTTTGTTCATGAAGCCAGAAGATTTGGTGACGCCTGGGATTGATCTGCCTGGGCCGCACGCGTTTCCGGATGTTGTCGATGCGGCGGGATCGAAGCTGCGGGTTTCGTACACGCTTGCGCCGTCGGAGGATCGCGATGGCGTAACGACGAAGCTGCCTGTAGAGGCGCTGGCGCGAGCGGACACGGAGCGGTTTGCGTGGCTGGTGCCTGGGTTGGTTGAAGAGAAGATTGAGGCGATGGTGCGTGGGTTACCCAAGCAAGTTCGGCGATTGTTGCCCACGCCACAGGGCTTGGCGAAGGAGTGCGTTGGTGCGATCGCGTTTGCGAAGGGATCGCTCGCGGAGCAGGTAGCAGAGTGGGTGACGCGGACGACCAAGGTGGCTGTGACGGCGGAGATGTTGCGCGAGGCTCCGCTGCCGGATCACTTACGGATGCGGTATGAGGTTGTGGATGCGGATGGAAAGACGCTGGCGGCGGGGCGTGATTTGCGGGCGATTCGGCGTGAGATCGCGGGTAAGCTCGGCGATGCGGCGGTTGCGATTGAAGATGAGCGGTGGTCGCGGGCAAAGGTGACGGTGTGGGACTTTCCAGATTTGCCCGAGACGGTGCGAATAGATCGAAATGGATTGCCTTTGATTGCGCACCCGGCTCTGCACGCGGAGGGCGGGAAGGTGTCGCTGAGATTGTTCGATTCGCGCGAGGCGGCGGGGATGTCACACCGCGGGGGCGTGCGGCGGCTGGCGATTCTTGCGACGGAAGATGCGTTTAAGCGCGGGACGCGGTTTGTGCCTGGGATTGATCAGATCGCACTGCGTGCGGCGGCGCTGGGGCAATCGGCGACGATTCGCTTGGATGTAGAAGCGTTGATCGCGGATCGCGCGTTTTTGGGAGATGCGCCGACGCCTTTGACCAAGGCGGAATTTGACTACGCGGTGGATCGCGGGATGCGGACGTTGAATAAGGCGATTGAAGAATCAGCGGCGCTGGCGACACAGGTGTACATGGTTGCGCACGCGGTGCAATTGGAGTTGTCGAGAGAATATCCGGCGGCGTGGCGGCCAACGGTGTTGGATATGGCGGAGCAGCTGTCATATTTGCTTGCGCCGGGATTTTTGGGGACGGTGCCTTGGCGGTGGTTGACGCAGTACCCAAGGTACATGCAGGCGATGTTGACGCGGCTGAAGAAGCTGCCTGGGCCGGGGTTGGCTCGCGATCAAAAGTGTATGAGTGAGGTATCGCCCTATTGGTCGGCGTGGAAGGCGATGCGGGCGGCACGGGTGCCTTCGGGTGCGGCGGCGGAAGCGGCGGAGATGTATCGATGGATGGTAGAAGAGTATCGAGTGTCGCTGTTTGCGCAGGAATTGAGGACTGTGATACCAGTCTCGGCGAAGAGGTTACAAGAGCAGCTCGCGCTGGTGACGCAGGCGCATTGAATGAGGTTGGGCTACTTGGTGTTGCGGCTCGTGAGATGTATGTGTTGGAGGAATAATGAACCTGTGATCGAAGGGAGAAATCCGACGGGGACCGTCGGACCACCCAAGGCAAGACCACCCAAGGCAAGACCACCCAAGACAAGACCAGACCAGACAAAGGCGTAGTAGAGGTTGTAGCCCATACGATGATCCAGATTTACGTCATCGCGGCGTGCGTGATCGTTCACCTTGGTGGTGCGATATCGCCTGATGCGCGCGGTGTTGTTGGGTTGTATGTGGATTCGGGCGGGGCTGTTGCATCGGGCTGGTGGGGCATGTGGGTTGGGGTTGGCAATGTGCTCCTGCTTACAGGGTTGTGGTTGGTGGGGCAGAGTGTGTGCGTGCGAGCTGGGCGAAGGATGGACACGTTTGGTTGGGGGTGGGCAAGGTCGCAAGCAGAGTTGTGGATCATGGGCACGCGGATGCTGGCGATTGTTGTGCATGCGATCGCGGTGTTGGGGTTTGGGTGGTTGGGGGTGGTGCGATCGGTGATTGGCGATATTGTGTTGCTGGATGAGGCGGTGGCGGTATCGCCGATGATTGTGTTTATTGTGGCGGGATGGTGGTCGGTGTATCCGCTGGATCGAAGGTTGCGTGAGGCGTCGTTGTATCGCGAGTTGCATGCGTCGGCGGATGTAGCGCTGATGAGGTCGCGGATTGGGTATGTGGTGAATCGTGTGCGTGAGTCAATTGGGCTTGTGCTGATACCTATCGCGCTTGCGACGGGGGCGCTGGAACTCTTTGATCGATACAGCGGCGGCGTGTGGCTGGCGATGGATGCGAGCACGGCGCTCGCGCCGTATGTTGAACTTGCAAGAATGCTGGCACAGGCGGCAATCGTGCTGTGTGTTTTGGCGGTTGCGCCGGGGTTGGTGCGGTTGTCGTGGGATTTGGTGAAGCTCGAAGATGGGCCGACCAGGCATGCAATTGATGAGGTGCTTAAGGCGAGGCCGGTGCGGGTGATTGGGCCTTTGGTGTGGCGAACGGGTGGAGAGTCTGTCAACGCGGCGATCCTTGGGGCGGTGTGGCCCTTGAGGTACATGGTGTTTACGGATGGGTTGTTGTCGCGGATGTCACGGCGACAGATTGCGGCAGTAGCGGCGCATGAAGTGGCGCATGTGAAGTTGCACCACATGCCTTGGATGATTGTAAGTGTGATAGCGTCGCTGCTTGGGCTTGGGTGGGTCGCGGGGATCGTGTTGTGGGGCGTGGAGAGTCTCGTTGGGCTTTGGATTGAGTCGGAGTTTGTGTCGATTGGGATGTCGTTGGTGTTGTTGGTGCCGATGGCGTTGGTGTTTGGGATGGTGTCGAGGCGGATGGAGTGGCAGGCAGACGCGTTCGCGGTGAAGGTGATGTCGGAGGTTGCGCGCGAAGTAGAAGATCGGCAGTCTTTTAATGTGTCTGCGATGGAAGAGGTAGCACAAGATGCGAAGGTTGTCGCGGGTGATGTAGCAAGGCAACTTGTAGTTGATGAATTAAGATCAACGAGCGAGAAAGATGGCGTGATGGGAGGGAGGGTGATAACTTCGGAAGCGGTGCACGCGATGGCGAGCGCGTTGCAAGCGGTGGCGGATTTGAATGGGATGCGCACGAGCGCGTATTCATTCCGGCATGGGTCGATTGCGTATCGCCAGCGGCGGGTGATTGGGCTCGTGGGCCAGCCACTGGGTAGGGTTGCGATCGATCGGCAGGTTCGATTGATTAAGTGGGCATGCGTGGTGTTGATCGTGGCGGCGTTGGTGCCGATGGTTGTGGAGGTGTTTTAAGGGCGCGTAAGCCGAAGGTGTGCGAACGCGATGTTACAACTCAAGGTTGGCAATGCGGGCGAGGAGTGCGGAACCTCGCTGGATCTCATCATCGAGGACGGCATGAGGCATGCCTGGGTAGATTTTGAGTTCGACCTCTGCGCCCATCGAGCGAAGATGGGCCGCGGTTTCGTGGACGCGAGCGAGCGGGATGTGTGGGTCGGGGTCGTTGGTGCCGAGGAATATGGGTGTGGAGTCAAGGCTGCCCGAGGCTGGGAAGATGGTTGCGGGTGGGCCGATGAGGCCGCCTGTGAATGCGAGGATTGCGCCGTAGCGACGTGGGAATCGGCAGGCGTGATCGGTGACGAGGCATGCGCCTTGGGAAAAACCTATGAGGGCGATGTGGGAAGAATCGACGCCTTGGGTTGCGAGTTGGGCGATGAGTGATTCGATGACGGCGTGGGCGGAGTCGATGCCACGTTGGTTGATGGAGAGCGGGGAGAGGAAGGATTGTGGATACCAGGAGTTGTTGGCGGCTTCTGGCGCAATGAAGAGGAAGTCGCGAAGTGGGTCGCTGGTGGATGAGGTAAAGTGATTCGTGGGCACGGCCAAGTCGATAAAGCGGGGGACAAGGGTGAGGATGTCGGCTGCGTTTGAGCCACGGCCATGCATGAAAATTGCGGCTGCGCGAGGCTTAGAAGCAAGTTGAGATGAGGCTGATTGAGATGAGGCTGATTGAGATGAGGCGTGCGGCGTGCATGTCGAGATGATGCGGAGACGTTGACCAGCGTGCGGGCCGAAGGCGTCGCGGGTATCAAGTTGTGCTGATGCGGATTGCGTGCGGTCATTCTCTTTGTTCATAGCGAGGACTCTGCTTTGGAAGTAAACGGGATGTTGAGCGTTCGCGGGGCGCACGCGCTAATCACGAACCGTGTTGCGTCGGCAGAGGCACGAGGGAACGCTCGATATTCGTGCGGCGAGATTCGTATTGGCTGGGCAATTTGAGCGTAGTGCCCAGCGTGTCGAGAGGTTCATCGACGGCAAAGCCGGGGGTGTCGGTTGCGATCTCGAAGATGACGCCGCCTGGGATCTTGAAATAGATCGAGTGGAAGTAGTTGCGGTCGATCACGGGCGTGACGGCGATTCCTGCGGCATTGATCGCTTCGGCAGCACGCTTCTGCGTTGCAAGGTTTGGCACACGCCACGCGACGTGGTGGACCGTGCCCGCGCCCATTGGTGCGTACGGCGAGGGATCTTGAATGATCACGAGGCGCTGGCCTAAGTTAGAACGATCAAAGGCGCTGAGCGAGTTTGAGATTGTCGAGGACGCCAAGCTGTGCGTGATTTGGGTTTGCGTGAACTGGGTTTGCGTGAGCTGGGTTTGCGTGAACTGGGTTTGTGCAAGTTGATCTGACGCGAGTAGGTTTAGTCCAACCTGATCTAGCGCGAGCCAGTGTGCATCGCGTTCGGACTGTACGAGTTTGAAGCCCAGGGTAGTAGTGAGAAAGTCGATGGTGGCGGCGGCGTTGGGGACGTGGATTTCGACGCCTGCTACCCCTCGTATGGTGTGCTGAGGGTTGATACTCGCGCGAGGAAGATCGGTAGTCTGGGGCAAATTCGGCCCGGCTTCGACAAAGCCGAAGCGCATGCCGTCGTGGTCTTCGAAGCGAAGAATAGTTGAGCCCAAGAGGTACTCGATGCGATTGGAAACGCGAAGAGAATTAAGGCGCGTGGCCCACGCGTCGAGAGAGTTTTCGGGGATGAGAAGGAGGGTGTCGGTGATCTCGCAGGAGGCGTGATTGGTGCGAGCGGCACGCGGGTTTGGGAAGTGGGTGAGGAGTGTGCCTGGAGAGCCGGAGTGGTCGCCGTAGTAGAGGTGATAGGTTGAAGGATCGTCGAAGTTAACGGTTTGCTTGACAAGTCGCAAGCCTAGTACGCGAGTATAGAAGTTAACGTTGGCGACTGGGTCTTTGGCAAAGGCGGTGACGTGGTGGATGCCGGTGATGGTGGGGGTGGGGGTGGGGGTGGGGGTTGGTTGGCTGCTCATGTAGCTGTTCCAGTTTGATTCATTGCAGTGGAAGGATTTGATTAGGCGTGAGAGGGTAAGGAAGAAGGTTGTTGAAACAAGTATATGCATAGGATGCTTAGGAAAAGCTTGAGTTACAGGCAAAAGAGCGAGGGAATTGAAGACTGTGCGACAGCTACGGCTTGGGCAGCGAGGTGACTTGAGATCAGCGTGCAAGTGTTGCAAGCGCGGGCGTAGATGCTCGAAGACCACTGGTGAGCTTGCCTGAAAAACCCCAGTTATCGAGATCAACTTCGTCGATAACGATGTAGGTGTGCTCGCGCTTTTTGCCTAGGACGCCAACAAGTGTGTCGGTAATTTCGGCGATGATGCGAGCTTTTTGCTCGCGGGTTACGCCATCGCGATTGATTCGAACATTGATGTAGGGCAATGTACCTCCTGGTGCATTTTGCCGAATACCGAATGCCAAATGCTTATCCCTTGATGCCTTCGCCTGCGATGCCGGTAAGGAGCGTGCGCTGGGTGAGAAGGAAGAGCATTAACACCGGCGCGGCGACCATGGTGCTGGCGGCCATGAGAAGGTTCCAGGGGGTGTTGCCTGCTTTGCTTTGGTAGAGCTGGAGTCCTAGGGCGAGGGTGAATTGATCGCGGTGGGTGATGAAGATGAGCGGGCCGAGAAAGTCGTTCCAGACGAACAAGAAGTGGAAGAGTGCGACGACGGCGAGGGCGGGCTTGCTAAGTGGGACGATGACTTTCCAGAAGATGCCCCAATGGCCACAGCCGTCGATGCGGGCGGCTTCGTCAAGTTCTTTGGGGATGCCGCGATAGAACTGGCGAAGGAGAAAGATGTTGAAAGCGGTGCCGAACCACGCGGGAACCCATAGCGGTTTGAGCGTGCCGACCCATCCGATTTCGCTGAAGAGGATGAAGAGTGGAGCCATGAGAACCGGGAAGGGGATCATCATGGTGGCGAGCATGAGTGCGAAGAGAGAGGCACGGCCTTTGAACTCGATGCGGGCAAAGCCGTACGCGACAATTGCGCTGGAAAGAACCATGCCGACGACGCTAAGCGTGGCGACTATGAGGGTGTTGCGGAGGTAAAGAGGGAAGTTGATGGAATCGTCGGTGAGGACGCCTGCGTTGATGAGATTACCTTTGGCGTCATACTCGCCAATGTAGTTTTTGATGGCTTGGGTGCCAACAGACGATGGAGGGTCTGGAAGGAGGGAGAGTTCGGCATTAGCGGCTTGGGTTTCTGGTTTGAGGCTGGTAGCGACCATCCAAACCAGAGGAAGGAGAAAGGCGGCTGCAAAGCAGCAGAGGATGCCGAAGGCGACCCAACGTTTCCAGCTTGTGCCGTTGCGGCGTTCCAATCGATCGACCTCCGGGTACCGACGTTACGAGCTCAAAGGATAAGGCTTCACAGGACTATGTATATCACAAATGCGAGGGCGTAGAGCACAGTACCAAGAAGAGGGTTTGAATGTGCGCGGGGTGGGGGCAGCGGATTAGGGGGCGAAGGTTGCGCTAGTGCGGTCGGTTTCCCAGACGGTGAGGCTTTGCAGGTGGACGGTTGGGTGAGAGGCTTTGAGTTCGGCTTCGAGCCGCCGATAAAAAACCATGGCGATGTTCTCTACAGAAGGGTTGAGGCCTACGTCTTCGGCGAACTCGGTCGTGTCGAGGTTGAGGTGGGTGTGATCGAAACGCGAGACGATGGCGGTATCGGCGGCGGCTTCGAGATCGGCGAGTGAGAAGGCTGGGGTGTTGGGAACGCCGATGGGGATCACGACGGCGGGCTCGAATTGATAGTTGTGGCCGTGACCGTTGGGGTTGTTGCACTTACCGAAGAGGGCGCGGTTGTGCTCGGGTGTGAAGCCGGGGACATGCAAGCGGTGAGCAGCGGCGAGGTCGAAGCGTTGGCGAAGGATCGCGGAAGTTGCCAAGGGAGTTTCTCCGGACGCGATTGTGGTAATTGCATTCTTCGCGGGCTGGATTTCGACGCTGTAGGTTGGGGTTAGGAACCAGCAAACAGAGGCGAGACGAACTGGCAAGAGGCCTGGCGCGCGAGATTCGACTGCGCGTTGAAGTGCGCTAAAGCCTTGAGCGAGCAAAAGGGATGGGTCGATGGTTGGATCATGTTGGCAGGCGTGGTTTACCAATGGAACAAATGCTTCACGGACGGCTTTATCGCAGTCTTTTATATCGATGAGATAGGCGGTGATGGGGTCGGGAGCGCCTTCGCACGCGAGTATCATTTCGTAATAGCGGCCTAAGCCTTGCATGCCTGGTGCGCCGGCGTAGGTATTGCGGGGCTTTTGAGGCGTGATGGATTGTGATGTCCCAGCGGAGGCTGGGTTGATGATAAAGCGAACTGTTCGGCGGAGGGTGTGCACGAATACCTCAGGATGGCCTTGGATGATATCGAGAGTTCGGTTCGGTTCGGTTCGGTGAGTTGTGGTGCGGTGCGTTGCGGTGCGGTTTGGGGAGGTTTGGGGTGAGGCGAAAGCAGATAAAAAAATTGGAAGCGGGTGGGTTTGCGGAGCTTTCTGATGTTTTGCACTGCTGCAGGAACGCAATGCACTGCGAGTACATGCGGCGTAAAGTCATCGATCCTGTGGGCTTTGTAGATGCGAGTTGAATCGGAAATGTCGTTGTATGCGAAGAATACGGATGGCAGAGACGGGTCATCGAAACGAATTGGAGATTCAATGTTAACGAGATCAAAGAATGGACTTGAGTTTGGATCTGGTTTTGGATCGGGTTTTGGATCGGGCGTGCGCGGCCTATTTGCCAAGGTTGGCGTGGCGGCACGCGTCGGCGTAGTAGCGGCGTTGGCCGTGTCCGCGCCGCTGGCTTATGCGGATGACCAACCCAAGCCTGCTACTCAACCGGCAGTGGCTCCAGAAGTCAAACCTGAAGCCAAACCTGAAGTGAAGCCAGAAGCCAAGCTAGCGACTGAACCGGCGAAAGAGCCAAAGAATGAGCCTATGAACGAACTCGTGAAAGATTGGGCCAAGGAATCGGTGTTGAGCTTCACGATGAAGACTATCGACGATAAGGACCAGCCTTTGTCTGCGTATGCGGGCAAGGTTGTGCTAATCGTGAACACGGCTAGTCGTTGCGGGTTTACTACGCAGTACAAGAGCTTGGAAACGTTGTACAAAGATAAGAAGGGGACCGGCCTAGAGATTCTTGCGTTCCCAGCGAACAACTTTGGTGGGCAGGAACCCGGCACGAACGCCGAGATCAAGGCTTTTTGTTCGGGTGCGGATAGCAAGTACTCGGTGACATTCCCGTTGTTTGCGAAGATATCGGTTTTGGGCGAGGATCAGCACCCGCTGTTTAAGACGCTTACGGCCCAGCCATCGCCAATTGGTGGGGACCCCAAGTGGAATTTCACGAAGTTCTTGGTGGATCGCACGGGGAAGGTTCGCGCGCGATTTGATTCAAGGATTCGGCCCGATGATTCGGAATTTGTGCGCCAGTTGGACCAGCTTTTGGCCGAGCCAGTACCGGCGGGAATCGTTCCGGCAGGTCAAGTTCCTGCAGCTCAAGTGCCTGCGACTTCGCCTGTGCCTGCTGAAACACCGGCCGTTCCAGTAAGAACTCCGGCAACCCCTTCGCCAACGAGCGAACCCAAGCCAGCAAGCGGCGGGTAATCGCGGCGTAGATCCAAGTTTTTCAACCAAACAGAACAAAGTCCCACGAAGCTGTCCTTCGTGCGCTTTCTTTTTTGTGTCACACAGGGGATGATGCAGGAGTGGCAAGCTTTCGGTACATCGCGATTTCGGCCAAGGGCGTACGCGTCCAAGGCGTACTTGCGGCCGCGAGTGAGCAGGCGGTCTTGGCGGAGCTTGAAGGCCGACAATTGACGCCGGTGAAGATTGAGGTATCACGCGAGCGCGCCGGTGTCGGGAAGCGAGTTCCGATTCGGCACCTCGCGGATGCGTATGGGCAGCTTGCAGATTTGCTCAACGCGGGTGTGCCTTTGCTGCGGTCGCTGAAGCTGCTGGGGAATTTCAAGAGTCGGCCTGGGGTTGCGGCTGCATTCGCGAAGCTTGCCGAAGGTGTTGAAAGAGGCGTTGATCTTGCGGGAACGATGGAGTCGCATGGGGGCACGTTTCCCAAGGTACATGTCGCGATGGTGCGAGCTGGCGAGCGAGGTGGATTTCTCGATCAAGTCATGCAGCGGTTGGCGAAGTTGGTGACATCGCAGGCTGAGTTGCGAGCCAAGGTCGTGGGAAATTTGGTGTACCCGGCGGTGCTTGCGACGGTCGGCGCGATTGTGGGCGTAGTGCTCTTTACGTGGCTTGTGCCGATGTTTCGCACGCAGTTGGAACGAACCAAAGGCGATTTACCCGCGGTGACAAAGCTGGTCTTTGGGATCAGCGATTTGTTCAGCGGGTATGGCGTGGTGGTCGCGATCGTGGTTGCGACTTTGGGTGTCGGCGCGTGGCGGCTCAGCAAAAAACCAGCGATTCAAGGCAGGATCGACGCGATGATCCCGAAGCTGCCGGTGATTGGTGGGTTGCTTCGCGCGATTGTGGCGGCGCGAGTGTGTGGGTTGTTGGGATCAATGCTGGGCAATGGTGTGCCTTTGTTAATGGCGTTGTCAATTGCGCGCGAAGGAGCGGGAAATCGACGGATGGCGTGGGCGCTAGGTGAAGCAATTGAGCGGGTGCGGCAGGGGCAGACGTTGGCTACGCCGCTGGCTGAGTCGGGGATGTTGGAGCCGGATGTTGTGGAGATGATCGCCGTGGGCGAAGGTGCGAACAATTTGGATGAAGTGTTGGAGCGGATCGCGGCGTCGATGGAAGCGCGAGTTGATCGAAGGCTGGGAATTGCGGTGAAATTGATCGAGCCATTGATGCTGGTGTGCATTGCGTCGCTGGTGTTGCTGGTTGCAGTTGCGCTGTTGCTGCCAATGGCGCAGATGAGTTCGCGACTCTGACGAGCAAGTTGCGCAAGGGTTTGATGGTCAGCGGCGAGCATGGGAAGATCTGGGAACAAGCTGTGTGCAGGTTGGTTAGGTTGGTTGGATTAAGTCGATTACTGGAATCGGGCCGAAGCGAATTGGGCCAAAGCGGGCGTCTTCTACGCAGGCATAGTGTGTATCCGAGGGAGTGCACGGATCAGGGTGGTCGGCGAAGTAGGGGTAGGTAGGGAGAAAAAGAATTTTTTGATCCCCTGGAAAGAACCGCTTGGATCGTGGCACGTCTCTTGTACTATCCCGTATGCATCGCACTCTGAGCTTTACGCCGGGACGGTGAGGGGTGCGTCGGCGGCGTTCGTATGTGTACTTCGAGTTCATAGACCTATTCAAAGGGAGTCCGTGATGGATACAACTCCAAATTTCCGTTTAGCTTCGGGTCGTGTTCGCACACTTGGCCGTGCGCGGGCGGGCTTTACGCTTATCGAAGTGATGATCGTGATCTTGATTGTGCTTGCGCTGGGCGGGCTTGTCGCGTTCAACCTTCTTGGCACCAAGGAAAAGGCGGAACGAGACATTGGCCGCATCGACCTCAACACGATCCGCGACGCCATGAAGATGTACCGCTTCGACCACGGGAGCTTCCCTACTGACGAAGAGGGTATCCGTGTTTTGTGGGATAAGTCGGCACTTACAGATGAGACCAAGGGCAAGAATTGGCGCAAATTACTCGATGAGCCGATGCCTGCTGATCGCTGGGGCACGACGTGGGGCTACCGCCAGAAGTCTGAGCACTCGGATGAAGACACCTACGACGTCTGGTCCTTTGGGCCAGATAAACAGGAAGGCACCGAGGACGACATCACGTCGTGGGCGGATGCTGCGGCGGGTGGTGGTGCTGGAGATGCTGCTTCTGGCGGCGGATCGGGTAGCGGCGCATCAACTGGGCCTTAATTGCAGTAAGCAAGGTGGTATTGCGCGGAGAAGTGGATTTGGCAAGGTTTGTGTCGTTGAGCACGAAATTGGGCAACAAGTTCCAAGAGTGAGACAAAGATCGAGAAAGGGCGCGCGTGAAAGGCACATCGCTACTAGCACGCGCGTTTACGATTCTCGAAGTGATTATTGCGCTCACGCTTGTGCTTGCGATCGCCGCGATAGGCTGGGTTTCGCTCGCGCCGCTGAAGACTAGTGTTGAGTTTGACGAGGCGTGTGCCGCGATTGCATCTGGTATTGATACGGCTCGAGCGCGGGCTGCGGCACGTGGCGAAGTTCTTGAAGTTCGAGCTGCCATATTGCCTGGTTCGGTCGAGATCCAGACTCGTGCGCTAGCGCCTGCTGGCTCGGCGCGAGATGGCTCGGCGCGAGATGGCTCGGCGCGAGATGGCTACGCGGCTTCAGGCGTTGACGGTGAGACGCAGGTAGACGAAAGAGATCGCGCGTGGTTTGTTGTTGCGCGCGTGAGTGGTGAGGCGCTGGCCCGAACCTTTGCAGGAGGGCCTGGGTTCGCGGATGAGCGGGCATCGAGTGATGAGAATGTGAATGGGTTGGCTGAAGAGTCTGCCAGGGAAAGCTCGCCCGATTCGTTAGCGGGCGGAGCCATATCCAAGAGGGCACCTGACCCAACGGTCCAGACAGTTGATGTAGGTATTGCGATGCCCGATGGCTCGATGATGGCGGTTGTTCCGCTACGATTGCAGGATTCCGCCGAGCGCTGGGCAACGATCCGCATAGGAACGTGGACAACGCGCGTAGAGCGCGAAGCAGTTGCCTCAACAACCGAAGGTGATTCGGTGCAAGAACGCGAAACTAATCAGGATAGCTACAAACCAAGCTACGCAAGCGAGCCCAATCAAGAAGGCTCCAAGAGTGATGCAAACGGCAAGGAAAGAATTGAGCAGGATGTTTACAACAAGCAAAGTTCTAGTGTTGCCACGGATGCGGGGCCGGTTTCGTTGTTTGAAAGAGTTGGGCGCCACGATAACCGCGTTCGCGGCGTGGGTCTGATTGCTTTGAGGTACGAAATCGCGTGAATGAAAGGAGGCTCGGCGTGCGTAAACCAAATGCAGCGATCCTCCTTGAATGTGTCATTGCGCTAGCGATTCTGTTGGGAACTTCGATTGCGCTATTAGCGATGGCGAGTCGAGCCGTCGATGCGACCGAGCGAGCGCGAAACACAGAGCGAGCTGCGGATCTGGCGCGTTCGACGTTGTCGCGAATCGAGCTTGGATTGATGCCGATTGAACGAGCCACCGGGTCGGTTGAGGCCTGGCGTGATGAGGCGGACGGTTCGTTTGATGATGATGTAGCAGAGCCAACGGGGTGGCGGCTGGAGACGAATGTTGAGCCTTCGCCCTTTGAGGGTTTGTCGCTGGTTACGGTGCGTGCGGTGTATCAACCGGGGGGCGAGAACGCAAGCGTGCTGGGAAGTTTTTCGCTTACACAAGCGATTCGGCTTCAGGGCCGGGAGGCTGCACGATGAGCCGTCGAATTAGTTGTAGGTGTATATGCAGGCGTTCTTGCTGGTCTGGTAGCGCGCGAGATAGCCGATTGCATCGTTGCGGCTTTTCATTGGTTGAAGTCCTGCTTGCGCTCGCGCTGATCATCGTGATCGCGGGGAGCGTGCTCGGGCTTGCGTCGACATTGCTTACGCGACGTGACCAGATCCAGAATGCGGGCGTGCGCGAACGCGGCGTTTCGATCCTAGTTGAACAGATCGAGCGCGATGTGCTCGGCGCGAGCGTGGTGGTTGCGGCCGTCGGCGGAGGAATTGTCGGAACAGAAAGCTCGCTCACGATTCGTACACATGCAACGAGCTTGAACGGAAGCGATGTCGTTGAATCCAAGTACCGGTTTGATTCAAGCATGGTTGGTGAAGGCGAAGATCAACAGCCCGGGTGCATTCTGGCAACACGAGGTCTTGGTGCTCGCGAAGAGATCCTTGCAAGTGGGGTGGCGCGTGTTCGCTTTCGCTATCACGATGGCGTTGCTTGGGTAGATAGGTTTGACAGTGCGGCTACGGGTGTGTTGCCTTGGGCAATTGAAGTGTCTGTGTGGTTGGGCGATCCGTCGGAGTTTGCCGAGAGTGCTTCGGCGGAGTCAAGTTTGTTTACCGGTGGCGAAGACAAGAGCTTTTTTGATGCGGACCGAGGTTCAGCGACTACTCGCGTGCCCGAACGCAGCGGGTCGTCGCTCGCAACATTGCGTGCGCCGGATCGATTGCGGGTGCTTGTGGTGCCCGACGCGGAGGGCCCGCCAAGCAGTGTGAGCCGTGGCGAAGTGATTACTGGTGGTCAGGAGGTGCGCGATGAAGCACCATAAACCACGTGGCACGGTTTTGCTCGCGGTGCTCGTCGTGCTCGCGCTGGGCTCGATCATCGTGCTTGGGATTGTTACGCGTGCCGGTACACGACTCGACGAATCTCGTGCAAGGCTTGATCAACTTCAAGCACGATCGCTTGCCCAGAGTGGGTTGGAAGCCGTGATGGTTGAGATTGCACAGCAGCGTGCGGTTCTGCTTGCTGGCGGGCAGCCCGCGCTGACGCAGGAATGGAACGTTGGGCTTGGAAATGGCGAAGAAGGCCCGAACGGCGTTATCCGTTTGTTGCCGGTGAGGTCGAGCGATCGGTTGTTGGGTGACGATGGTTTGAAGCAGGGTTTTGGTGCGACGAGCGATTCATCCAAAGATGATGAGTTGTGTGTGAGCCAGGCAGGGTGTGTTGATCTGGGCGTGGTGCCGCCGACGATGCTCGCGGCGATACTTGGAAGGGATGCTGGCGCGAGGCTTGCTGCGCTTCGTGGAAATATTGTGCCAACAAGTGTTGTTGAGGCGTTGTCGCGAGCGAGTATCGAAGGCAGTGTTGCTGCGAACTTGCCCGAGCGTGCTCGCGTAGCTGATTATTCTGGGGCGTCGCCAAACGACGCGGACGAATCGGACTCTTCTCAAAGCGTCTATGAACGCAGGCAAGCAGCAAATGCAAGCTTGCGCGGGAACGACCTGGCAAATATCGATGCGAGCGATGCGAATGGTTCGCTTACGGATGAAGCTGGAACGCCTTGGATCGAAGATGTATTGACGGTGCATTCGTCGGATCCAATTGGGATTCAGGTGGAAGGCACTTGGGCTCGGCTCGATACGCCCGGGCGCGTTACCGGCGCAGATGCGTTTGCGTTTGCCAAGAGCGCGCAAGAAGTGTTTGGAGCCATTTCTTTTTTGTTTGAATCTGATAGGCAAACTGATTCTCAAGCTGATTCGCAACCGGGCATTCAATCGAACCCTGATCTCTTGGGAACGAGCGGCAAACCTGACGAAGCGAAGGACACGAACGGATTCGGTGAAAGCCGTAGTTTCTCAAATCGTGCGACCGACGAAAGGCTCAACGCAGAAAGGCCCAGCATTGGTGCGAAGGATGAGTCGCGCCCAATTAACATTGGGAGCGCATTGGCCAAAGCATTTGGAGCGAAGGTCACCCCGACATCGACTTCGACGCTGGTGCGTGCGTTGCGTGGGGCTGGCGTGCCACAATCTGCGTGGCGGGTTGCCTGGGGCGTGCGGTTCACCGATGACGAGTTTGTGCGAGGCCGAATTGATATCAATCGTGCGCCGATTCACGTGCTCGCGGCTATACCAGGTTTTGATGCACAGATCGCAAAGGCGATTCTTAAAAGGCGTTCGAGCCTGTCGGATGAGGCTCGCGCGGACCCGATGTGGCCTTTGCGTGAAGGGCTGGTTTCCGAGGATGTGTTCATTTCCGCGGCGGATTGGATCACGACACGCTCGCTGCAATGGAGGGTTCGGATCGAAGCGAGCATAGTTAATGCGGAAGCGCAGCGATCAGAATCGAGCGATCAGATTGGCACAGCAGCGCGAATGTCGCGAGTTGTGCTTGACGCGATCATCGATGCGGCCGGGGCGCGGGTAAGGGTTGCGTATGTGCTTGATGCCACGCTGGAAGATGCGATCGATGGGCTACGCGCAGCGCGGATGCGGTATGCTGAAGAAAGAGATTCGGGCTTGGTTCGCGTAGAATCGCGAGAGAATGAAGATAAATCGGAAACCGGGTCGGCCGACGAATCAGTCGTTGAGGATCTGGCCCAAGATTTGCCTGGGGCAAGTCGGCGTGAACCAACGCGACGAGAGAAGTTGGTAGCAGAACGAGCACGAGTCAGGCCTTCGCCGCGTGATGCCGCTCGGCAGCGCCGAGGAGAGAAGGCAGGAGAATCTTCGGCTGATTCGGAAGCTGAAACTAGAAGAGAAGCAGGTACTGAAACTGACAATGAACTGCGAAACGAACTCGCGAGCGAAGGCGGGAGTGGTGCGAGCCGCACGCTTGGAAGCAAGGATAACCGTGTCGGAAGATGGAAGAGACCCGGAGGCTGATCGTGGTGCATGAGCAGACGGTAATTGAATATGAATCCGGTCAACTCGTGGCGTTCCGCGTTGTCATCGATGGCGTGCGCGTTCGCATTCGCGGCAATGTGTTGGCTTCAATTGCTCAGCAAGGACAGCTTCCTGACGATCCTGCAGATGTGGGTGAATGGATCTCTGATCGACTCGAATCAGCCAGGATTCCACGCCGCGGGATCACGCGCATCGCGCCACGAGGCGAGGTCGTGCTTAAGAGCCTTTCGTTGCCAAATGCGGGACTCGTCGACGCTGGTGAGCTCGCGACGATGGTTCGCCTTCAGCTCACGCGCCAACTTACGATGAGCGTTGAGGGCACCGCGATTGATTATCACACGCCTGCGACCGATTCGCGATCAAGCCCGAGTGTCGATGGGATGTGCACGGTGATCGCGGGGGCCATTCCTACCGAACGAGTAAAGTGGTGGGAGCGCGCGACGCACGCGGGGAGATTGGGCGTCGCGCACACGCGGCTGAAGGCCTTTGGCATAGCTGAAGTTGTTGGAACATTGCCTCGTGCGGGCGAGCAGACCGTGCTTGCAATTGCATTTGGTCCGGGCTCGACCGAATTTGTTTTTGTCGAGGCGGGCGAGGTGGTATCGACGCGTGCTGTCGAAATGATTATGCCCGAGGTCGGAGTGTCGGAGCAGGTGCGATCACAGTTCATGGATAAATTGACGCTCGAAGTCAGGCGCGCGTTGCTCGCGCATCGTGGGCCACGCGGGGTGAATGAACCGGCACTGGTTGCAGTTGTGGGCGAGGGGGAGCTTGTATCAGCCGTCGGGCAGGCATGCGAGAAGGCCTTGGGAATCAAGTGGGCGCAGATTGGGATTGATGCACTTGGCCCAAAGGGAGCGGTGGACTTTCCCGCTGAGATGGACGAACGTACGCGCACGTTTGCGATACCGCTTGTCGCGTGTATTGCCGCGCCATTGCAAAATAGGCGTGGGCTTGATTTCACGCAACCACGCAAATTACCCAACCCCGCCGCCCGGCTTCGGCAGGTTGCGCTTGCGGGCGTCTTTGCCGCAATCCTTGTTGCAGGCTTGGCGTATGTGATTGGGCAACAGGCAACGGCAAAGAGAAAGGCGACGCTTGCGGTGTATGCCCAGCGTGAAACCAGGTTGCGTGAGCAATTGCTCCAGGCTCAGATCGCCGACGCACGTTTGCGGCACATATCGATGGCGCACGAGGCTCATGCCGATTGGCTCGCGCATATGGCGTTGATCGCGGACATGCTGCCTAACCGTTCTTTGGTCAGGCTTGATGAACTCTCGGGCACGATTGAAACGCGTGTTGCGTATGCACCTTCGGGGAGTTATCTCGGAGGAAAATGGTCTCGAAATGCCAGGGCGACGTTTACGTTAACCGGCGCGATGACCGACGCGGACGCGGACGCGCTCCTGCGTGAACGCGTGCTCTCTTCAAGGATCTATGGCATTCAGTTACCCGGGCCTGATACGCAGGACCGATTCGCGCTTCGCATCATCGCAGAAGACGCGACCAAGCTGACCTCTTCGGCAACTCGCGCAAAAGGACAATTGCCGGAATCTACTTCTTCTGCAAATCCCGCAGGCCTGCAGGGAGGTGGTTCGTGAATCCTGAGAAGGTTAGTAATGACAAGGCCTCAATGAGCACGCGAAATAGCCAGAGCACTGGTAATAGCGCACGAATAAGCATTAACTCGAAAGCGAAACAACTGCTCGCAATGTTCAAAGATGGAGCGGGCACTTTAGGTAGCGCTTCGGGACGCAAGATCCGAGCGTCACAGCGTACGGCGATATTGGGGGCCGCCGCATTGGTTGTCATTGTCGCCGCGATCTCGCTTCAGAAATTCATGATTAGTCCCACGCGTGCGGTTGATTCCAAGATCGGCGCTACCGCAAAGTCGATTACCGATCTTGAATCGCAGCTTGCCACCAATGACAAAGTGCTCGTTGGGCTTCGCAGCGCGGCAAATTCAACGCTTGGTGGCACGCTTGACGAAGTATCGCACCAGTTTCGCGCGAGGCTCAGCGCACTGGCCGAAGCTGGAAAGCTCTCGAAGATCGTCGTGGATCAACGTTCTGGCGAGCCCATGACCAGTCCTATTGCAACGGCACGAGGCTTGCCCCAGTCGCTGACACTGCTTCGATCAAGCCTGCGAAAAAAGCCTGATTTCATCGTTATCCGAGGCACGCTCAAGGGTCAGGGAAGTCTTCAGGATTCGCTTGCCTTGCTCGGCACGATACAAGCGCAAGACTGGGTTCATCGTGTCGAAGGGTTTTCGATCAAGCCGCTGGGCAAAGAGCGCGAACGGGTTGAGATTTCAATTGATGTATCAACCCTCTTCTTGCCTGACTTAGTTAAGAAGGATTACGCGCAGCCAAGCTCTAGTGTGATAGCGCAAGCGAGTCAGGGGCTTGTCGCGCGGATCGCCGAGCGTGATCCATTCCGATATCCATCGCCTGAAGTTGTGGTAGCTGTGCAAACCCCGCAACAACCGGCGCGCGTGCCGAGTGCGCCTGTCGTCGAACCGCCCGCGTATCACGAATGGCGTGTTGCGGGTGTGATGCTTGGTTCGCGCGGGGCCGAGGTGATCGTGGTCAATGGCAGGACCAACGAAAGCCTCTCGCTGTCTCTGGGTGGCAAAGTGCTTGGAGCAACCTTGGTCGAATGCCGGGTCGACGTGGCGGTCTTCGAGATTGAGGGCACGAAATTCATTGTTCAAAGTGGTGAAAGTTTGGGGGCGCGCCGCCCCGACGATCCGGTACACTCGATACGTTGAGAGATATTGCCGCTGAATTCAAGGGTGATAGTTTGCCCCTGAAGAATCACGAATCAGTTCGGTGCGTGCACGAACACGTTGGAAGTTCGGTTCTTTGATGGCGTTTGTTCTTGCTGATTGCGTTTGTCCACGCCAAAGTGAATCTCGCGTGCGGTTTGCAGCACGCATCTAGTTCGAGGAGGCTTTATGCGTCACCCATGTGCCGCCGGTGTAATTGTCGCAGCAGCTCTCCTTGCTTCGAGCGGGATCGCGCGGTCGGTCTTTGCACAAGATACGACCCAAACAAAGGACCAGCTAGTTCCAGCTATAACCTCGACGGGGTCGCCCGAAGTGGTTCTACCAAGTGAGGTCCCGAGTAGAGTCATGCCTGGTAGCACACCGATCACGCAACCTGATCAAAAGCCGGGTCCGGCTCTGGCCGGAGTTGCGGACAAGGCCGATGTTGCTGACAAGGCCGATGTTGCTGACAAGGTTGGTGCTGCATCTGATGCGGGCGCTTCAGCTCCGGCAGCGTCAGCCTCGTTCATCGGCTTCAACTTCAAGGACGCGCCGATTGATCGCGTACTTGATTTCTTCGCTCGAGAAGCAGGCTTGCCCATCATCTTTGAAGCGCCCGCGCCGCAAGGCTCGATCACGTTCGTGAGCAGCGAGAGATACGCCTTTGGCGAAGCTCTTTCGATCCTGAACCTCAACCTTGCTCGCTTTGGCGTTGCGCTTCGCGAACAAGACCGCTACCTTTATCTCGCGACGATCCAGGACGCGATGCGTCGCCCGGTGCAAGTTGCAACGCCCGAAGAACTCGCAAAGTACACGCCCGACACCATCGTTACCGTTGGCATTCCTCTCGACAATGCGCGCGTGGAACAAGTCATCGAGCAGGTCAAATCGATGATTGGGCCCTTTGGTGGCGCGTTGGCGGTGCCTACGCAGAACATGCTGATCGTGGTGGAGTCCGCCGCCCAGGTCCGCCGTATTAAGCAAGTGATCAGTGCGATCGATTCGATCCGCCCCATCGATAGCGCGTTCCAGATCTTCCCTTTGAAATACGCCAATCCAGACGCGGTACTTGGCTCGCTCCAAGGGCTATTGGGTGAGCGACAGCGCACCGTCATCGTTGACAAAGATGGGAAGTCACGCGTCGTTGAAGAAGTTTCCGTCTCAGGGATCAACATCAGCGCCGATCCGCGCACAAACTCGATCATCGCGGTTGGCGCACAGGCACGCATCGACAATGCCAAGGAACTAATCGAGTTGTTGGACGTGCCTGCGACGGGAAATCAGCAACGAGAACTGGTCACGTTCGTGCTCACGGGTACCAACGCCGACGAAGCGGCGCAGCGAGTGAGCGCGCTCTTCGCTCAGATCGAAGGCAAGGACAAGCCCATCGTTGTTCCACTAGCCAAATCTGGTAAGATCTCGATCCTGGGGAGCCAAGTGCATGTTGCCCAGGCAAAGGCGCTGGTTCTAGAAATGGATGGCGGCGCCATCGCTGAAGGTACGCGTACCACCGCCGCGATCATCCTCGCCAACGCCAATGCGACCGCAGCCGAAGCGATCGTTTCGCGTCTGTTGCAAGGGTCACTTTCCAACGCTTCTCGCGTCATCGCGGGCCCTGATGGGCGCACGCTGTTGGTCAGCGGCACCGACGCCGAGGTTGCGCTGGTTCGGTCGCTCATCGTCGCCATCGATGCTGTGCC
>JBBRGG010000013.1:0-25227 GCA_038240875.1 Phycisphaerales bacterium
TATCATGTCTCTCGACGCGTTCAAGGCTCGCGTAATTTCGCTCATGCCTCGCGCCGAGACTTCAATCGAATCACTCAAAGGCTGGTCGCAGCTCCTGCCCGCGCGATACGTAGATGCCTACGTAGTGCCCGCGTTTCTTACGCATCAAGCTACCCCACTACCCACGCGCGGCGCATGCGTCGTATACCTGGGCGACGCGGCACACTCCATGAGCCCGCAACTTGGCCAAGGTGCAAACCTCGCGCTGTGGGACGCGTGGCGGCTTGCCGAATTGATGCCACCTTGCGATGTGCACTCATCGCAACACACGCACGAAACTCTCTCGCACATTCTCGAATCGTGGTGACGCGAACGAAAGAACCACACACGTTTTTACCGCGTCGCCTCGCGCTGGCTCACGCCTTGGTTCCAAGGCGACATCCACGCGATGGCAATCGCCCGCGACACGTTTATGAGACCAGTTTCGCACCTGCCTTGGATCCATCGCCAAATGCTCGAATCTCTCGTCGGCATCAAAACCGGCATCTTGTCAGTGATGAAGCTGCCAACGCATCTTCATTCGTGATTGGATCGCATCCATGACTCAATTCCAACTCACCGCGCAACCACATCTCTCGGCTTGTTCACCACAAACTTCGCCCACGGCGCCGCTCCCGTAACCCTGCACCCCATCGCGCGAAGCCATCGCGCCGATGCGTCATTGCAATTGTTCCCCACAAGCAAATACAAGTACTCATTCGTATTCACAGGCACAAACCGCAAGCCAAACGCGAGATGATCGATCACCTCGATTGCCTCCCCCTTGGCGTACGCCGCATCAAGCTCGTCGCGTAACTCCTTCATCTTCGCTGCTTCGACCGCGATCTCCCAGTTTGCTTCACCGTTGCTGATCCAATCCTTCATCTCGGCATCATCCACAAAGTTTCGCCGACCAAGCGTGCCCACGCTCGGCCCCGCCATGTTCAACGCGCGCAGCGGGTTGGTTCGATCAAGCGCGAACCACTCCCACTCGCCAAAGGCGTATAGCGTCCGAGAGCCATCGTCGCGTGGGAATACCACTTCGCTATGTCGCCCCATGTCCACAAGCGTGATGGTCGCCGCTGATTCAATCGTCGCCGCAGGCGTGACAACATACGCACACCCGCCCAAATGCAACGTCGCCACCAACAACATCACGAGCACACTCGTCGCCGCAATGCATGTCGAAACCCGCCGCATGCGCAACGCGCCTGGCTTCAACTTTGCGTTACTCAAATCGACTTTCATACGCTCAGCTTTCATACCACAATCGTTGCACCGATCCTGCCGCCAAGAAGTGGCCAAATTGAGCCATTATTTGCACCCTCAAATTGACTATTCGAATGCCTATTCGCTGCCGACAGCTTTGTCCGCGTACCCTGCGTGGTCGAGCGGGACGGATCCCGCCGCAGATTTGTTCGAATTTGCCGCATTCGTATCGGCAAAGAACTCGCATTTGTTGGCCATGGAGGGCGCATGAGCGCGGTGGCAACTGACATGACGGCGAAAGACTCGATCAAGATGGCATCATCCGGCGGCACTCGCTCCAACGCCGAGACGATGGCGACCAAGCAGCGCGATATCTCGGTCTCCGAGTTTTTCGCGAAGAACCGCCATCTCCTCGGGTTCGACAACCCACGCAAAGCCTTGCTCACCACGGTCAAAGAAGCCGTGGACAACTCACTCGATGCGTGCGAAGAAGCAGGCATGCTTCCTTCCATCGCAATTGTCATCGAAGACCTCCAGCCTGATCGCCTTTCAAGCGTTAAGAGTTCTCGCTATCGAATCACCGTTGTCGACAACGGCCCAGGCATTATCCGCAAGCAAGTCGAGAACGTCTTCGGCCGCCTTCTCTATGGCAGCAAGTTCCACCGCTTAAAGATGTCTCGCGGGCAGCAGGGCATCGGCATCTCCGCCGCCGGCATGTATGGGTTGATCACCACCGGCAAGCCCATGCTCATCCAGACTCGCCCCAAGGCCTCTGCGCCCGCTCTCCAAATCGAGCTGGCGATAAACACCAAGACCAACCGCGCCGAAGTCACCGTTGATAAAGAAACGCAAGACTTCCCGTTGCAGCGACTTCGCGACCTTTCCCAGGTTCGCGAGCTTGTCGCCAACGACGAGTTTCTCAGCAACAAGGAATATCCTACCGGCACCAGCGTCACTATCGAGCTCGAAGGCAAGTACCAGCGCGGCCGTGGCAGCGTCGATGAGTTCCTCGAGCTCACAGCGATCGCCAACCCTCACGCTCGCATCGTGCTCGTCCGCCCAACCCGCGTGATGGAAGACGAAGCCGAACCTCTTCTCAAAGGGACGCGGGTCAAGAAAGAAGTCGAAGAAGCCGTTGCAATCGCCGATGAAGCCGCAAAGGCAAAGGCCGCCGCTGTCACCGAAGACCTTGGTCCTGTCGTGATCTTCCCGCGTGGTGTCGAAGTGCTGCCACCAGAAACGCAGGAAATCCAGCCTCACCCCAAAGGCGTCGAGCTAGGCATCCTCATCCAGATGCTCAAGGAGTTTGAAGCGAGTGAGCGCGGCGCGTCTCTCTATAAATTTCTTCAAGAAAGGTTTTGTCGCGTCTCGCCACAAACCGCCGCTCAATTCTGTACAAAGATCGGCGCTACTAGCCGAACTCGCGCTGAAGACATAACCCCGAAGCAAGCCGAGGCCCTGTATCAGGCCTTCATGGACACAGATCTTCCGCCGCCACCGACTGACTGTCTCGCGCCCATTGGCGTGCGGCAGATGCTCGCGGGCATGCTCAAAGGAGTGCGCGCCGAGTTTTACGCCGCAAGCTCGCGCGAGCCCGAGGTCTATCGTGGTCGCCCATTCCTCATCGAAGTCGCAATCGCCTTCGGCGGCGAACTACCCGCGCAAGACTCCGCTCGCGTCATCCGCTTCGCCAATCGCGTGCCCCTGCTCTATCAACAAAGCGCGTGTAGCAGCTTCAAAGCCGTCACCGAAACCAAGTGGCGCAACTACGACGTCGATCAACCCAGGGGCGGCGCGCCCGTCGGTCCGCTGGTCATCATGGTCCACATGGCCAGCGTCTGGGTTCCCTTCACGAGCGAGAGCAAAGAAGCTATCGCCGACTACGACGAAATCCGCAAGGAAATGAAGCTCTCATTAATGGAATGTGGCCGTAAGCTGGGCACCTATCTCAAGAAGCGCGACAAGATGCGCCGCGAAGGTGAACGCCGTGACGTCTTCCAGAAATACATCGGCGAGATCGCCAAGGCCCTCAACCTTATCAACGGCGTAGACACCAACACCATCTACGAAGCGCTGTTGGAGCAAGCTAAAGAACGCACTGCAGTCGCCGATCAAGTTCTCGATGAAGATGGCAAAGTCATACACGAAGACGATCCCGCCGATCAAGATGGCGTCATCGTGATCGATTCACACGCAAAGCCCGCCATCAATCCCGAGCCTGTCAGTGCGACAAACTCTGGAACGCTTAAAAAAGCCGTCGCCGCCAAAGCCTTTGGCGAACTTTCCAAAGCCGAAAAAGCCGCACTCAAAGTCGCGTCGATGGCGAAAGACGATGACAAGCATGACAAGCATGACAAACATGACAAGCACGACAAGCAAAACAAGCAAGACGAGCAAGAAGACGCAGAGTTGCTGCTGCCCCGAAGCGTGTCCGCCGTCCTTCCACATACGAAGCCAAAGCCCAAGCTCGTACCAATAGCTTCCGCTTTTAAGCCTTCCGTACCCGCGGCCGCATCTACTTCTAAGCCGCTAGCAAAGCCACCCGAAAAACCCAAAATGCGACTCGATCCAAAGACCGGCAAACTCGTTCCTTTGATCGACGCTCCAAACCTATTTGGGCGTTAACCGCTTCCGATTCATAACAAAGCACCAATTTATGTACCTTTCCTCGACGCGAAGGCACGACCGGCCACTCTTGTGCGCACATATCCGGCGGTATCTTTATATCTGCTTGCTGGAACGTCAGGGATGCAGTAGGCTATTGGTATGAACTCAACGCACACCAAATCTCGCGTCCATCTGTTGAGGTTAATCCCATCGTTCTTCGCGAGCAAGCAGCAAGCGACTCGCTTGCATATTCGTCAAGCATTTACATTAATTGAATTGCTGGTCGTCATCGCGATCATCGCGCTCTTGATTTCGCTCTTGCTCCCATCACTGGCAAAGGCTCGTGAAGCTGGCCGCACCGTCGTGTGCCTCAGCAACATGAAGCAGATCGCAACCGCGTACAACGTCTACGCACAAGACTTCAAGGGCGCGATTTGGGAATCGGCAAACGCTGCTCCCTTTCGGTTTTGGCACAGCGGGCCAACCAATCCATTGCTTCCGATCAGTGGCAGTAATCCCGCCGCCGTGGGACCGGCGTTTGAATATCTCACGCGCGTCGATAAGGCCTTTGAGTGCCCGACGAACAAGCGCAAGAGCAAGGTTCGGCTTACCTACAACCCCGCCGATCCGGTGTGGGCCGATCCCGCCAATCAATCGCAAGCCGCCCTCTTCAACACGTTTCTTTCTGAGCGTGCATACAACTTTGACTACACGATGTTGACCGGCGCGGGCGGGGCACGTATCGATTCGCCAACGCTCACTGCGTGGGACAACCGCTCTACCCAGCGCACGGGCCAAGCCGCTCGCATCGGCAGCCCGCCGCTCGCAAACCTTGTCTACTTTAAGAGCTTGCCCGTCTTCATGGAAGAAGACAGCCAATGGTGGAACGGCCAAAGCCCCGACGGCAATTACAGCAACTGGGACCAGCTCACCAATCGCCATGGACGAAAGGGCCACGTTGCCTATCTCAATGGCGAAGTCGGCCTCTTTGAGGCACCTCGTGGTGGCGATGAAAACTCGCAGAACGACATCGGCGACTTCGTCGCCAACGACATCTACGCCAGCGGCCGCGGCGGCAGCACCTGGCTCCAAGTCGCGCCATCATGGCCAGCCACGCCTCGCCCCTTTGGCTGGTTCAACAACCCGCGCTAATGCCTTCAGGCTCTCGCGGCTTCATCCGACTTCTTTCGCGAAGCTGGTCGCTGGAATAGCAGCGTCAATCCAGACATCGCGCACACGCCCGTGATGAACCACAAGGATACAACGAGATAGGTCTGGTCGTGGTCAGGGCTACCGAGCTCTTTGAAAAAAGCCTTGCGGATGGCCCGGTCGGCGGTAGCGCGCGGGACGAGCGTCGTGTCCTTCGTCGCTGCCTCGGTCCAGGCTTTGCTGGCGTCGGGATAGTGCGTCATGCCCATGGTGCGTCTGAAGGCGGGAAACGCAATGAGCGCGGTGAACATAACGCAAGCGACCACGGCAGCGGTGATCATGCCACGGCTTTGCTTCTTGAAGTTGAGTGCAGCAAAGACCAGAAACACCAGCGCGATCACGCTGGGTATGACAATCGCCGTGATCTTGCTGGCCTCGGGCGGCGCGGAAAACGCAGCGTACATACCGCCACCGAGGACGAGGAGAGCCGCGAGAATGAGAACGTGGTGTGGTTTCATATGTGATCTGAAAGAGTAAAGATTCAGACCATTTTACCACTCCGGTCCGCCGGAGTATCGGCCATAGACGTCGGCCATCGCCTGGACCATTTCGCCCAGCGTGCACATGGCTAGCGCGCCATCGACCAGCGCGGGCATGACGTTTGTCGCGTGAATTCCCTTGGTGATCGAATCGTGACCAGGGATTTCGTGCTGAAGCGTGTAGGGCTTGCCCATGCACGCGGCACGGATCGCATCCAAACCTCGGGCGACTTTCGCGGGGTTACGCCGCTTTTTGAATTCGGCAAGACGAGCACACTGGTCGATCTCGACCTGATGCGAGATCGTGAGAATGTCCATCGGGCGTTCTTCGCTTGATTCGGTGTATGCGTTCACGCCGACGATAATGCGGTCACCAGCTTCGCATTCTTCGCTGAAGCGATAGGATGCCTCGGCGATCGACCGACGGAAGTAGCCACGGTTGATCCCTTGGATGCATGAACGGCCGAAGCTCTGCCTGCGTTCGTATGCGGCGTGCTTGGAAAGATCCGCCGAAGTGTCTTGACTTGTGTCTTTGGCTGTGTCCTTCGCGGGCTTCCAGTCGGTGTAGTCGCCCATGCGATCGATCTCATCGATGAGCTTGAGGGCTTCGCGTTCCATGGTGTCGGTGAGTTGCTCGACGAACCACGAGCCGCCGAGCGGATCGGTGGCGCGAGTCACGCCGGTTTCGTGTGCAAGGATCTGCTGTGTGCGTAGCGCGACCGTGACGGCTTGCTCGGTGGGCAAGCCCAGCGTTTCGTCCATCGAGTCGGTGTGCAGGCTTTGGCAGCCGCCGAGTACCGCGGCCATTGCTTGGTAGGCAACGCGAACGATGTTGTTCATCGGCTGTTGCTCGGTCAAGGAGCAACCCGCGGTCTGAACGTGCGTCTTCATGAACCAGGAGCGGTCGCTGGTTGCGCCGTAGCGTTCTTTCATCACGCGGGCCCAGATTCGGCGAGCCGCACGAAGCTTGCAGATTTCCTCGAAGAACTCGTTATGCGAGTTGAAGAAGAAGCTCAGGCGCGGGGCGAAGCTATCGATGTTCATGCCGCGTTCTAGGCAGGCTTCGACGTATTCCATGCCGTCGCGAATCGTAAAGGCCAGCTCTTGGTGCGCGGTTGAGCCAGCTTCGCGGATGTGGTACCCAGAGATGGAAACGCTGTTCCACTTGGGGACGAATCGCGACTGGAACTCGATGGTGTCGACGACGAGCTTGACAGAGGGCTCAGGGGGATAGATGAATTCGTTTTGCGAGTGAAACTCTTTAAGGAT
This sequence comes from Phycisphaerales bacterium, assembly GCA_038240875.1. Taxonomy (GTDB): domain Bacteria; phylum Planctomycetota; class Phycisphaerae; order Phycisphaerales; family UBA1924; genus JBBRGG01. Next base: position 6,792 of record JBBRGG010000013.1, read on the forward strand.
GTCGTTTTGCAGGGTGCCGCCGAGAGTGGACCAGGGGATGCCGCGCTCGATTGCGTGGGCGAGGTACATGGCCCAGATCACTGCGGCGGGCCCGTTGATGGTCTGCGAAACGGTCACTTTGTCTACGGGAATGTCGGCGTACAAACGATGGATGTCTTCGATGGTGTCGATGGCGACGCCACAACGGCCTACTTCGCCCACGCACAATTCGTCGTCGCTATCGCGGCCCATGAGCGTGGGCAAGTCGAAGGCGGTAGAAAGGCCGGTATTCGCGGCGGTCGAACTCTTGGCTTGCTCCAAAAGGTATTTGAAACGCTTGTTGGTGTCGTCGGCGGAGCCAAAGCCAGCGAACTGCCGCATGGTCCAAAGGCGAGTGCGGTAGCCCTGCGGAAAGAGGCCACGCGTGTATGGAAATTGGCCTGGCGCGGGCAGGTCGCGCGCGAGGGCGGCGTCGCTCGCCATCGACGCGGGGGGCGTGAAACCCTGCTGGGCCGGGCCGTACGCCGGGTCGAGAACCAAGCCAGAAATAGTCACGGCTTGGGGATCGATCTTGGTTACTGCGGGCTCGTTAGAAGCAGAGCCAGAAATTGGAGTACCAGTAGCCGACGTGCGGTTAAGGGTGGTCATGCTCCAAGTGTATAGGAGTGCGAACGCGTGGGCGAGCGAGAAGATCGCAGAGCACCCAAAGGCTAGTAAGCATCGCCAGCGAGAAAACCCGATCAAACCCAAGCCGATCTAATCAGATAGATATCGGGCTCTCTGGCTGGCGTGTTACTTGGATTCCAGTTCGGTCCAGCGTTCAAAGAGCTTGGCGACCTTGGACTGAGCCGCGGCAAGTTCGCGCCAAGCAGCGTCGGCTTTTGCACGCTCGGACATGTGCCGCGCGTCGTTGGTGACAGCTTCCAAACGCTTGACTTCGGCCTCGGCTTGCTGGATCACAGCGTCCATTCCTTCGAGCTCTCGCTGCTCTTTGTAGGAGAGTTTTTTCTTTACTGCGGCCTGCGGCGCGGAAGCTTGCGCCGACTTGGTCGGAGCCGAAGCGGGCACAGCTCCCCACTTGGACGGAGCCGTCGTGGGCTGGTCCTTCTGCTCGCGCTGCTCTTTCTTGGTTGGTTTTTTCGATGGCTCGATCTGCGTTGCTTCCCACTGGTCGTAGTCGGTGAAATATCGCGCGTTGCCCAAGCCATCGAGCGCGAGGATCTTGGTCGCCAATCGCGCGAGCATGGCACGATCGTGCGTTACGAGAACGACAGCGCCAGGGAACTCTTCGAGCGATTCTTCGAGCACTTCGAGAGAAGAAAGATCAAGGTCGTTCGTCGGTTCGTCCAGAATCAACACGTCGGCGGGATCAAGCATGAGCCGCGCGATGTGGACCCGGGCTTGCTCGCCACCGGAGAGGGCGCGTACCGGCTGCTTGAGTTGTTCAGCCGTGAAGAGGAACATGTTGGCCCAGGTGTTCACGTGTAGCGAACGGCCGCGATAGATTACGGCGTCGGCATGTGGCGACAGGGCCTCGCGCAGCGTAAGCGACTGTTCGAGCTCGGTGCGTGCCTGCGAAAACAAGACGATTCGCAGATTGTCGGCGCGCTTAATCGTGCCTGGAACAGGAGTGCCCGGGGGAATCTCACCGATTTCTTCGGCTCGTTTGGCAGCGGCAATTGCCTCGGCGCTTGCTGGGTCGGATGTAAGAACGCCGGTTAAGAGCTTGATAAACGTGGTCTTTCCCGAGCCGTTGGGGCCGAGCAAGCCAAGCTTTTGACCGGGGCTGAGTAGCACGTCTACTTCGGAGAAGAGTGGCTTGCCACCCAGGCTCTTCGACAAGCAACGGCCCATGAGAAGTTTGAGCGTCTTGCGATCGGTCGCACTGAAGTCGATGCTCGCGGCCTTCACCTTGGTGTTACGCATGCGAAGTTCGGCGAGATCGTCCATGCGCTCAAAGCTCGCGTCGATACGGCTCTTGCTCTTTGTTCGGCGTGCCTGTGCACCGCGCGACAGCCAGCGGATATCGTCGCGCACTTGGTTGGCTAATGAACGCTCCTGCTTAGCCTGCCCATCCAAAAACTCTTCCTTACGCCTGAGAAACTCGCTGTACCCGCCAGCGACCGAGAATGTGCCGTCGGGATATGAACGGCTCAATTCAACGATGCGCGTCGCGACTTCTTCCAAGAACATGCGGTCGTGCGTGACGACGATCGAAGCGAATGGTCCGGCACGAAGCACGCCTTCGAGCCAGCGGATTCCAACGACGTCGAGGTGGTTGGTCGGCTCGTCCAACAAGAGCAAATCGGGATCGTGCGCGAGGGCTTTAGCAAGGGCTACACGCTTACGCTGCCCACCAGAAAGGCTGGCGATCTTGGCGTCGGTGTTCTCGATGCCCAGGCGATCAAGCGTCATTCCTGCGGCAAGCTCGATCTCATGTTCATCGTGGTACTGAGGGAGCTTTCCCTCGGCCATACTCTCGGCGAGCGCAGCCACTACGGCGTCATAAATCGAGAGGTCCTCGGGCATGTCGTCGCGCTGGGTGACGAAACATGTGCGCAAGCCCTTGCGCATGCGGAGCACGCCTTGGGCTGCACCAGTGTCGGGAGTCTCGGTGCCAGCGAGGATTTTGAGGAGCGTGCTCTTGCCAGCGCCGTTTGGGCCGATGAGGGCGACGCGTTCGCGGTCTTCGATAGAGATGGAAACGCGATTGAAGAGGGTTCGCGTGCCATAGGTCTTGGAGATGGAATCGATACCGAGGAGGAATGCCAAGCGTGTGCTCGCAGTGTGGATAATGGGGTAAGAATGTGGATTGTGAGGCAACGAGGGTAGCGCGGCTTACACTTCCGCAGATTCGGCTCGATCAAAGATGAACGATCGTTCACGATGGCGAAGCGCGTTGAGCCCGTAAACCGCACTTTTGGAGACCTGCCATGAAGTTTGATAAAGGCTTGTTGATCCTCGGGGTAGTCGTGGTCGCATTGATCGGGTTCAAGGTTTTGAACCCGTCGACCGCTCCAGCACCAGCGGTTTTCACCAAGGCAGAAAGCCTTGATGCCGCGATCGAATCTGGGAAGGCAGACGGCAAGATCGTCTTCATCGTGGCGCACGCCGACTGGTGCCCACCTTGCCAATCCCTCAAGCGCGGCGCGCTCGCCGACTCGGGCGTGATGGCTTGGCTTGATTCAAACGCGCACGTGGTCGGAGCCGACATGACCAAGAACGATGAACCCACCGGAGCGTTGGGCAAGCGTTTGAGCATCGGGTCGATCCCCGCGATCATTGTGTACAAAGACGGCGTCGAAGCCGACCGCAAGGTGGGCGCGATCCCGGCAAAAGAACTTCTTTCGTGGCTCGAAGAGATGAAGCCAGGAGCCAAACTAATGCCTGGTTTAACTCCAGACGCGGTTCCCACCTCGAGCCCGGTTACCAATCCTGCGTAATCGCGGCGGCCATATCGGCGTTGAGATTTCATACGCTTGCTCGCGTCGGCACTGGCAGCCCGAGTTGTTCATCGCCGATTTGCCCGTCGCCAGCCTCTGCTTCGTCGTTGCGTTCTTGATCACGTACACGCTCGCTTTGTGGAGCGCGTGAATTACTCTCTTCGCTTTCATCCTCATCTTCGTCCTTGGGCTTGACGCTGTGCTTGCCCGCGATGAGCATATAGATGCTGGGCACAAAGAGCAGCGTAAACGCCGTCGAGATCACCATGCCCGTGACGAGCACGATGCCGATCGAGTTTCGCGCGTTTGCGCCCGCGCCCGTTACGAGCACAAGAGGAAAGTGCCCCACCGCTGTTGCGACGCTGGTCATAAGCACGGGCCGCAAACGGGTGATGCTTGCTTCCTTGATCGCAGCATACTTTTCCTTGCCTTGCTCGCGAAGTTGATTGGCAAACTCGACGATGAGGATGCCGTTCTTGGCAACTAGGCCGACAAGTGTGATCAACCCGACCTGTGAATAGATGTTGATCGTGGTGAAGTCAATAAAGGTAAAGATGAGCGCGCCGGTGATCGCCAAAGGCACGCTACCAAAGAGAACGATGAATGGGTCACGGAAGCTACCGAACTGCGCCGCGAGAACGAGATAGATAAGCATGAGCGCAAATCCGAGCGTGACCGCGAGCGATGAGCCCTCTTGCTTGATCTGCCTGGATTCGCCCGCGTAATCCAGCGCATACCCGGCGGGCAAAATCTTCTTTGCCTCGGCTTCAAGAATGGCGAGCCCATCGGCCTTGGTCGTTCCAGCTTTGAGCACGCCAAAGACCTTAAAACTGTTGCGTTGCTGGAAGCGGTTGAGCGTGCGTGGAGCGGCGATTGTTTCTATGCGGACGAAGGAAGACACGCTCACCAGCCCGCCATCCTTCACGCGAATCTTCATGTTAAGGATCTGCTCCGGTCGCGCACGACTTTCGTCGGTCACTTGCGGAATCACTTTGTAGCTTCGGCCTTCGTAGTTGAAGCGATTAACGTACCCGCCCGACAGCATGATGGCCAGATCGCGCCCAACCGTCGCGAGATCCAGCCCCATGTCCGAAACTTTTTCGCGATCGATGATGATGCGTGCCTGAGGAAGATCGATCTTGAGGTCCGTATCAGCGTACACAAATTTGTTTGAACCAAAGGCCATACCGACGAGTTGGCCCGCATATTGCGCCATCTGCTCGGGTTCATCGGTGCTCGTGATTATCAATTCAACGTCAAAGTTTCCCGCACCCGGCAACGGCGAAGGCAACACCGGAATCGCCTGCACGCCCGCTACGCCCATCACGCGGCCAAATGCTTCGCCTTGGATCTCTTTGGTATCACGCTCGCGTTTATTCCAATTGACGGTTTGGATGCCACCAAAGCCCGTCGAGGGAGAAATGATGACGCGCCACACAAGGTGAGTTTCTTCGATGCCGCCGAGGTTGTTAGTCACTTCGGTCGCGGACCGAACCGTTGCTTTCAGCGTCGAATCTGGAGCGGCGTTGATGATGAAGAAGACGCCACCTTCGTCCTCGGTAGGCGCGAGTTCCTTGTCACTGAACATGAAGAGTGGCAAAGCTCCCAGTGTGATCACCAATGCGGCAATCGCCATCGTCCATCGCAGGTTGAGCGTGACATCGAGCACGCGACCATAGAAGCGTCGAGCCTTGTCGAAGAGCCCGTTGACGAATCGTGTGAATCGGCCTTCTTCGCCGTGCGCTGGAACAAGGTACGCGCTGAGCACAGGAGAAAGCGTGAGGGCCGTGATGCCCGACACAATGACCGCCGCCGCGAGCGTGAAGGCAAACTCTTTGAACAACACGCCAGTAAGCCCGCTCTGAAAGCCGATAGGCGCGTAAACCGCCGCAAGCGTGATGGTCATGGAAATGACAGGTCCGACAAGCTCTCTCGCACCCTTTAACGCGGCTTTGGTTCGCGTCAAACCTTCACGAATGTGCCTCTCGACATTTTCGACCATGACAATCGCATCATCGACCACGAGGCCGACGCTCAGTACGATCGCGAGGATCGTGAGCAAGTTCAACGAGAAACCAAACGCCACCATGAATATGCACGCGCCCACGAGCGAAATCGGCATCGCCATCAGCGGGACCAACATCGTCCGCAGCGAACCCATGAACAAGAAGACCACAAAGCCCACGATCAGGATTGTTTCAACGAGCGTTTTTCTAATCTCGTTCAAGGCGTTGCGCATGTAGAACGTGCCGTCGTATGCGAGCCGCATCTCGACGCCTGCGGGTAGAATTAGCTTGATCTCGTCTAGTTGTTTCTTCAGACGTTCCGCGACCTCAAGCTCATTGGCACGAGGGAGCGGCCATACCGAAAGATAAATCGCAGGCTTGCTATCAAGCCCCGCTTCGCCCGTGGGTTCTTCGCTTCCAAGCTCGACCCGCGCCACGTCTCGCAGCCGCACAATCGACCCATCGCGCTCGCGAACGATTAGATCCTCAAACTCCCGAGGCGTTCGCAGATCCGTATTCGTAAGTAGGTCCACCTGAACCTTGGCAGACTTGGTCTTACCTAAGGCTGCAACAAAGTTGTTGTTCCGCAGCGCGTCAAAAACCTCGGTCGGCGTGACATCGAGCGCGGTCAACTTCTGCTCATCGAGCCAGATCCGCATCGCGAGGCTGCGTTCGCCCTCGATGCCGCATCGCTGCACGCCTTCGATTGTTGCAAGTTCAGGCTGGACTTGCCTTGCGAGAAACTCGTTGAGCTGTGTAAGGTCGAGCGTTTCGCTCGTGAAGCTAATATAAAACGTAGCAAAGGGCCGATCTGCACGCTGGATTTCGATCCCGGGTGATTCGGATTCCGCTGGCAACTCCGACCGCACCTCGTTCAATCGGGCACTGATCTCCGCCAGCGCATCGTTGCTGTCGTGATTGAGCCGAAGGCGCACGGTGATGGTGCTAAAGCCTGCGGTGCTGCTTGATTCGATGAAGTCGAAGCCATCGATCGCGGACACTGCTCGCTCGATGGGCGTTGTGATAAATCCACGCACCGTCTCGGCACTCGCGCCAATATAAGGCGTCGTTATCACGATCGAAGTCGACTCAATGCGTGGATACTGCCGCACCGGTAGCGAATCGATCGCGCGCCAACCAATGGCAATAATGATCAGGTTGATCACCAGCGCGAGGACGGGCTTACGTATGAAAATATCAGTAATTGATCGCATAGATATGCCTTTTTCAAGCGTGGGCTGTGCGTTGCTGGAACACAACCTGAACTGTGTACGACCTGAACTGTTCGCAATCTGGTCTGATCGCGATTTGGACTGTGCGCGATGACGTCACGAAAATTCCTGGTATTAAAAAATTAACTACCCTTGGCGCGCGATTCGTCAGGCTTTGTTGGTGACAAAGGCGCGTCGGAATTTACTGGGGTGGCTTCTGGTCCGCCGTGCCCGCTAAGTTCACCAGGCATGGCAGGAATAACTAGCGCGCCTTCACGTAGTTTAAACGAGCCGCTTGACGCGATCATGTCGCCGACTTTAAGTCCATCAAGCACGATGACGTCTTCGCCGATTGTCGGTCCAAGTTTCACAATCCGCTGGCTTGATCGCATCTCTGGCGCAGGCTTTCCATCAGGCCCCATGCCTTCTTTCGTCGTGATCATGTACACCAAGTTGGCATATGACGCACGCCGAACCGCCGTCACGGGAATCACCGTGTACTCGCGCAACGCCTCAATCGGCACGCGAATCTTCACGTACATCCCCGGCTTCAATGAAGAATCCTTGTTGTCAACGATCGAGCGAACCCGAATGTTTCGCGTCGCGTTGTTCGCTGAAGCATCAGTCGCCGCCACACGAAGCAGAATCGGCCTCGCGCCATCGCCGGATGATCCAGTATCATCAATCACGCCCTCAACTTCGAGCCCAACCTTCACCCGGCTCAACAGCTCCTGAGGCACGGCAAAGTCGATGTAAATCGTATCGGAAACCTCTTGCAACGTAGCAATAGGCGAAGTTTCACCGCCAAATTGCTGGGCGAGAAATTGCCCTTCATGCACCGTGCGAAGCCCAACGGTCGCGCGAAATGGCGCACGAATGACGTGCTTATCAATCCGCGTTTGCACCTCTGCGATCTTGGCTCGCGCTTCGAGGATGCTTGCCTCGGCGCGGGATCGCTCCGCAGCCGCTTTCTCAGACTCAGCTTGCGCACGCTCCACTTCGATGACCGATGTCGCGTTGCCCGCCGCAAGTTGCCGACGCAATTCCGATTCGGCAAACTTGACCTGTGTGTCGATCACGCGTTCGTCGGCCTCTGCAACCTTGAGCGACGCCTTCGCCGATTCGAGCTCGGCCTGATCCGACGCATCGTCCAGCTTCACCAGGATGTGGTTCGCCTCAACGATATCGCCCGACTTAAAGCCGACAAAGTTGACCAGTCCTTCAACCTCGTTCTGTACATTGACCATGCGCTTCGCGATTACCGTGCCTACTAAGTCGGACTTGGGTTGCCACTTGACCACTCGAGGCGAAACCAGCGTGACCGCGTTGGGCGGCTCGAACGCGGGCTCACTCTTGGCGATATTTATCGCTCGCTGTTTATAGATGTACAACCCCGAAGCTGTTCCGGCGATAAAAATAAACAATCCAACCGTGACAATAACACTCGATGTCTTCAACTCACACCTCGCTTGCGCTGCTTTGCTGCGTGTGGCGATGCCACCTTTGCCGCTTGTTGCATTTGATTTCTCGTAAAACCTGTGCTCGATGCTGGCTTTATTCGCTTTGTAGAGCCCGCGTTCGCGTCGCCTGCCACGCTTCCACTTGCATTAATCACAACCAGAGGTGTACGGTCAAAGCCTCCCAGTATCGAGAGCGCGCCGCGAATTTTTGTCAATCGTGGGTGCGACACATCGCCCATACCGAAGATCCATTGAAACCACAAGCCATGCACCGCAAGGTGGATCGCATCGCCCACCCCGGGCGGCAAAATGTCCTTCGCAATCAGTCCCTCGATGTCACGCATCACCCGTCGCATTGGCTCGATCTGCCTTTCATCGTGCACTAGCGCGGCGATTAACACGCGATTGCGTGCCCGCTCGACCTCGGTCCACGCTTGTTTGCCTGATAAACATGTACTCATCATCGTGCCCACCGCAGGCCGGGTTTCCCCAGCCGCCACGAGCTTGGTATAAATCGAACAAAATTCATCGTGCCATTCGGTGACATTCCGCTCGACCATCGCACGTATAAGCGCGTCCTTGCTGGGAAGATGGTGCAGCAAACCAGCCTTGCTCAGTCCGGCTTGTTTCGCCACCGCATCCAAAGTCAGCCGCCCCATCCCATCGCGCAACACCACGGCTTCTGCCGCGTCCAGGATCGTGCCCAAATGCGCGTGTGGCCGACCTCCCGCCGAAGATTTAGCCTGCAATATCAAAGTTTTAACAGTTGACTTCTTCGTTGCGCGAGCTTTGGTTTTTGTTCCGCCGAGACTCGTGAGGCTCATTCAATACTTTACCAACCGGTTGGTCGGTAGTCCACTCACCAATCAATTCTTCATGCTTGAGAGCATCCTTGCTTCGCGATCAAGCCCTGTACCGATTCACGACAAACGTCGTATTTAAAAGCCCCAGCTTCTTTGCCCTATTGATCTCTATCTTTTAGTTATTCAGCAACCTCGTCTCAATCTCGTATCGAAGCTAGACGCCTCGACAAGCCGATAATCAGTAGTCTCGTTGTTTTGAGTCAACACCCATGCACTGCGTGTGCCACAAGGCGTCTCATGCCCAGAACTCCAGCAATCCAGCCAACTCCAGCAATCCAGCCAATCCCGATACGCCAGCAATATCCTGTGCAGGTCGATCAAGACCTGACCAATGCCGGTCCAATCGCCGCTGCCAAAGCCTTTGGCGGCGCTATCGCCGCGTACGCCAAAACCCTCGAACCTCGCGCTCGTGCCGAGTTCCTTATGCGACTTGATACACGCCTCTATTGGCTCCATGGCGAGTCCGCGATCGCTGCCAACGACGGCTTGCATCCAAAGCACCGCGTCATGAACTATCACGATTATTTCGTCAACGCGCTATCCTCCAACGACACCGTCATTGACCTTGGTTGTGGCGTCGGAGCGCTCGCCGCTTCCATCGCTTCGCGCACCGGCGCAGCGGTCGTCGGAATGGACCTCTCACCAACTAATCTAGACAAAGCACGCCTTCGTGCCGGCAAAGATGGCCTTGACTCGCGCCTCTCCTACATATTGGGCGACATCACCACCACCCGCGCCCCGGGCATCTTCTCCGCGATCATCCTGAGCAATGTTCTTGAACACCTCACCGATCGCGTCGCGCTCCTCAAATTGTGGCGCGAGTGGTACAACCCCTCCACCTTTCTGATCCGTGTTCCTGCGCTCGACCGCGATTGGCGAGTGCCCTGGAAACAAGAACTCGGCGTCGAATGGCGTCTTGACGAAACCCACGAAACCGAATACTCCCGTTCCCAACTCCTCGCCGAGCTTGCTGATGCCGGTTTGTTTGCGCAAGACCTCATCGCAAATTGGGGCGAATACTGGCTTCGCGCTACACCTGTGTAATCTCTGCCTGAATCCATCCACACATGTACTGCACACTCATCACATCGATCATGCAACTTACTTGGGCGTGCTAGTTGCGGCGTCTACCTTCTCCGTCTGTGCCTTCTCGGTTTCTTTCATATTTGCTTGCTTCTTTTCGGCTTCTTTCTGGGCCAACTCTTTCTGTGCCGCCTTTGCTTCCTTTGCCTCTTTCTTCTGCGCATCTTGCAACTGAGTGAAGGCAAAGAAGGTGATCACCGCAGGCACAAACGTCTTCTCGCCCGCGCGTCGAGCCACATCATCAAGCGACGTCGCACGCCCATCGCGTACGTCCTTGGTCAAGTCCACGATCACATTGTCAAAGACCTGAACAAGCCCGCCCCAGATCTCAAACTCATCCTTGCTCTTAGGCCAAAAACTGCTCACGCCCGGAAAGTTTGTTGGCAACGCAAACGCCCATTGCCCCTTCTCTGTCTTCCGCATCGTCAGCCCAATGGGTGGCAGGATCGGCTTTTCTTCCCACAAAAGCGCTACGGAATCCTCCGTCAAATACACCGTCGTAAGCTGTGTTTCGCTGTCCTTCAGCCAGCCATATGGATCGGCGAAAAGGGTTTTGAGCAAGTCGTTAAAGAGTTGCTCGGTTTCTTGGCCAGGCCTACCACTGGGCCTACCGCCACGTGCTCCACCACCCTCTCCCGCATTCCGTCGCCTCATTCCCTGTTGAGGCCGGACCTGCGAAAAGAGCCGATTCACCATGCTCGCGCCCTTGCCATCCTTCGACGCGGCTTCCGCCCGCGCCTGCAAGTCAGCCACTTCCTTCGGGAATTTTTCTTTGATCGAGTTTCCCAGCGTATCAAGGTTGCCCAGCATGATCCCCATCCGCCTCATCAACCTAGCCTCGTCTTGGTTCTGCGCATAAATCAACTCGCCGACCCTTCGCCCATCCCCATTCTGCAACATCTTTCGTGCCGTGGCAATCGTTCCCTCAGGCGTGCTCCGGTCATACTCATCCGAGCATCCGCCAAGCCCAAACGAACCCATCGCCAGGCATACAACGACCATGGCCGTAGCCGCGAAGCGACCCCATGAGCCACTCGCACTACTCACATGACTCATATGACTCACATGAATCACATGACTTCCACCACTGGCACCACCTCCACCACCCGTGCACTTCTCTCGTAGTTTCACCAACATGGGCACACTCCTGCATCGCATACGCAGCAAACGCCTTGTACGCAATTTGACATCATCCATGCGATACCTACGCGAGCACAACGCCACGCGTTACCGGTTGCTTCTTGATCCGGTTGCCGATGTACCCGCCCTTACTGGCTCGTTCGGTCCACAATACGATACTGCTCGCGCTCGCCATGGCCACGCACGGGATAATCCTTACGCAAGGGGTGCCCCGGGTATTCTTCCCAGAGCAAAATCCGGCGAAGGTCGGGGTGATTGCGGAAGCGAATGCCATACATGTCAAAGATCTCGCGCTCCAGCCATTCAGCGCCAGCCCAAAGATCGCACACGCTCTCGACCACCAACGCCGGATCGTTCGCTACACCATCGGTTGGCATGCTCGGATCGATAAACGTCTTGACAAAGAACCGATCATCCCGGTCCATCGCAATCAAGTTGTACACAATCGCAAATCGCCCGATGGTCTTGGCCGGATAATTGAGGTAATCAATCCCACCGATGTCGCTGAGAAACGTGTACCCACTCGCCGGGTCTGACTTCAAAAACACGAGCACCTCGTGCACATCGTTCGGCTCAACAATGACCGTGCTCTGCCCACGAAATTCTGTGCCACGAAACCGCTTGCCAGGAAACGCCGCTTTCAATGCCGCGAACGTAAGATGGTCGAGTTGAACGCTCATCGGTGCTCCATCGCCAAAGCTACTCAGCCTTGGGCGTGCTTCGAGTTATTGTCTAAAGTGCCTGTCGTGCATGAAATATAGGCTAAAGACGGGCTCTATGCACGTCACTGCCGTGCGCACAAAATACGTACACGCAATCAACCAAATCAAAATATTACCCGCTGGTCACCAGCCCCACCTGCCCCGGCAGATCCGCATCAACCCCAAGAATCACCGGTAAATCCGACGGGCAACTCTCTTGATACCACCGCAGCAACCCCAATCTTGTTAGATCTCCCTGTCCTAAAGCCACCGCTTTCGACGCGGAATCGCGCCATTGCGAATCGCTCCAACTGGAATCACCAAATTGTGACGTGCCTAATTCCGATTCTCCCACTCGCAATTCTCCAAGCCGAACATCGCTGAGTACCACCCCACAGCATGCTTCATGATTTCCCAAGATCGCGAGCATCCTTCTCACATGTTCTTCGGCGTCCTCCGCCATCCCTCGCGTCAACATCCCCACCGGATCCAACACAAACTTCCATGGATTCACCATAGAATCCTTATCCCGCTCCTTCAAAAATCGGCGAAGCGACGAAGGATCAGAAATCACGCCACCAATCCTTGGCCATACCGCTCGTAATCCAACACCCTTTCTCGCCACGCCTTCGACCCGAGTCGATTCCGTTTCCTGCTGCTTCGCAAATGCCTCAACCAAACTCACAATCCGCGTATCGAGCCATTCCCACGCCTTTGGCCCCCACGCCATCAAAGGCTCACTTTCCTCTGTGCCCGATCTGCATGAAGTCAAAAAGCACACGCCGCGATGCTCGAGCAATCGAGCCAATCCCCCGGCTTCAAACGCGACATCCGCAAGCTCGTACGCCGCGAAAAAGCATTTAGGCGCGTTTCCACCGGTACCACCCTCGAGCTCTTCGACCACGATCGCAGGCAGCGCTGGCTGAACCAAAGCCGGCTTTGCTCCCTGGCTGCTAGGTTTAGCTTCACTGCCACGTTGAACTGAATACCGAGCCACATACATCCGCACGCCGCCTCCTTGAAAATATGTTGCCGATGCAATCGTAGTGCAAATATGGCCTTCGTAGTAAATCCAGTCCCACGAACAAATTCCAAGTTACAAGAACGTATCCTCGAAAGAGCCGCCGCCAACGTCCTAAAGAGTTATTCGCTCATCGTGAGTGATCCGACTCGACGAAATCTGGTAACTGCGTGATGACCTTTGCCTTTCTTTAGGCTCGGGTACCACGATACGTGGCTCCTGGGTGGAACCCGGACTTTCTCGGCATGGATGCCCCTTACCGCCGCTTTGTGTTGTCGCCGCAGTTCCATGGACGGAACTGTTCGTGCGTGGCGTCGATTTCATGCTCCTGAATTTCAGGAAAAGAAAGTCGTCGGCATCCGCACCCAGGCAAGGAGGTCCTCGCATGTTTCTTGAATTCTTCGTCAAACCTGCTGCCACGTCTCGCCTAACCCGCCACTTTACCCGCCCATTTACCAGCCCCTTCATGCACGCCTCGCGTCTGTTTCCACTTTGGCATACGTCCTCCACACATGCTGCCCATGCCGAACTCGTCGGCACGCCAGATGCCCGCGACCATGCACAACAGCACGCCGAGCTCGCGCCCAACATCTCTCGCTTCGACGACCCCTTTGCACACGTGCACTCGATACAAACCAGCCAACGCACAAGCTCAGCCAAATCTGACCCATACCTTTCTGACTTCGCTTATGTCGCGTCAAATCACGCGACTGATTTCGACGCCGACGATTCACTCGCAGGCATGCTTCTGTCCAATCACGAGTCCCCCAGATTAAACACCAAGCCACTTGATTCCTATTCATTCGAGCGAACCCAATCTCGCCTACTCCCAGTTTCAAGTCCACTCCCAGTTTCAACGCCCCTCTCGCGTGGCCAAACCATCACCCGCATCCTCGAAGTAAACCCCTCGGCGAGCTCCGATTATCTCATGCGATTCAACGACGCCCAACTCCGCGAATATCTCGACCACGTCGATACCGCCCTCGACACTCGCCGCCGTTCCATCGGTTGGCAACGTCGCGAGACAATCCCCGCGGTCGCTATGCGCGATAGCAACTAAACCAATCCTCGGCACAACTCTTCATTCTGTAGAGTCCCGCACAAAATGCCTACCCCTTTTCGTGGCACAGGCCTCCCGCCTGTGACTACTCCTTCTACTTCTACATTCTGTGATATCCTCGCAGTGTCCAATACATACTAAATACGACATGCTGTACATTCGTCGAAATTCGCATGATTTTCATGATTATTTTTGTGAATACGCGAGCGATACACTTGACTGTGCATATTGATTTCAAGTAACTTAATGAAGCGATACCCGGGCGCTATACCCGAGAATGGTCCATACAAGGAGCATCCCGGTGCGTATACGAACGAGTTGGTTGATATCGGCTGCCACGTTGGCTTTGTCGTGCATTCCTGTCGCCGCGCAGTCTCCGCGCGTCTCTGGCATGCGCATCGACTGGAACGTATGGAATTTCAAACCGATCTACGACGACTCATCTGGCATGATTCGCGTTTCTGGCTTTCTTGCAATGGCCAAAGAAGGTACGGTTGCAGGCGACAATATCGTCGCCGTCTGGTATCTGCGGAACAACGATGGAACGTGGTCGAAAAAATCATGGCTGACCAGCGACGCTACCGAGGCAATCAAGAGTGTCAAGATCAGCATGGGTATCCCAGACTCGGAAGACAATAACTGGGAGGCAGGGCAAGACCTTCGAGTTCTTCCAACCGACGATCCTGAGTTGCCCAAAGACTACAGCAAAGGACTCTTGGCCGACGACCCACTTTACCCGATTCTCGCAACTTGCAACGATGCGGCGACACTCGTTTCCATGCTTGCTCAGATTGGATACAAAGCGGCCGACATCCATTTAGACAATACCTCAGGATGCTCAGCCGATTCGATACTCGATTCGATGGCAGTTGCGATCGAAGCCGGAATGGCGATCACCGTGATTGATGATGCGAGTTCCCAGGTACAGACCAAAGCAATGGCGACGGTCTTATCCGCAGTTACGGTGTGTGCTCAAGCTGCTCCTGCTACCTGCACGCCCGGCTTGACGGGATTGTGGGCGCTAGGTGCCATTAGCCCGCCCAGAGCGTGCTCGTGGTCCGTCACCGACAGTTGGACTACAGCGACTGGTGGCCGTGCTTACACGTGCAACTACACATACTGCTGCACATACACCAGATCAAGGTCCGCACCTGCAATCCGTTCAGATTGCAGCACGTACACATGCACACAGATTGAGATTCAGCGGGCTTGCTCGCCTGCCATCGTCTGTGGCCCGATCAACGTTCCAACACCAACAGCACCTGCGGTCTGGGCTGCACCTTGTGGCACAACCCCGACCTGTTCTACACTCCCACCTGTTATTCCCGCCGCTCCTGTTATATGGACTTGGCCCAACAACATCAACTGTCCATGAAACACGATATTCGCCGAGTCAAATACTTTTTAATTATGTTCGCCGTGTACGCGGTGCTGGGTGCCGCGTGCTCGCTTTGCTTTGCTTTCTTGCGAAGTGCATTCATAGTAGGATTCGATTGGCCTATGCCATACACATTTGGGTATGGCAAGTCGCAAGCAGGTGGTGCTGTCTGGCATTGGAATAGGAGCACAAGCCTAGGCATGCACGCTTGCTCAACATACGTGATTGACGCAGCCGCTCCACGTATGATTATTTCGTCTACTGGTCCAATTGGTTGGTACGAAGGACCGGCCCCCTGGTGGTCGATAGCGGTAGAACAGCCATTCCCGGAGCCGCAATGGTTGGCTCAACCAGTTGGATCGTCGACCTCCCCTGGAACTTCCGTACTTGATACTGCATTCGGCTGGCCATTTCCGTGCATGAGCTACCGCATTCTTAACACCGGACGAAGACAAACAACCATAGAAATTGCATCGTTTGGTAGCGACCCCGATACTTTAATAATTGACCAGACGTTAATACTCGGATCCTATCGGTTTAGCGGTATTTGGAAGAGTCTCGGCTTGTATGACGGGTTCTGGCCCACACACATTCTTTGGCGCGGTCTCGCCGCCAATAGTCTTGCTCTTGGTCTTATCCTCGCGCTGCCGCAGGCGTGTTTCTTTATTGTACGAGAACGTAGGGCCGCAGTTCGCCGCCGGGCTATCAAATGCCCTTGGTGTGGTTACAACCGTACAGGCCTTCTACACCGAAGCCCGTGTCCAGAGTGTGGCGGAGTCGAACCAACGCGGCTGGCTACCTGATTATGCTTGCGAGCAAACTGCTAGAGAAAGCGGGCAAGTCCAGTGCAAATGCAGCAGGTCACGGACGTGGGGTCGCTGGGAAACAAGGTCGTGCTTCGTGTTCTTTACTTGCACTCGCTGGCACGAGATATATGAGGGCGAGGCGTGCTCGAATTATAGCCCATGTCCTGCTCCTCCTAGGGTTCCGCCAGCACCGTGTCCTCCGGCTCCCACATGCGCCGCGCCTCTCGGTCCGAACTTCCCGCCGCCGCCCCCCGGTCCGGTACCGTGCGGGACCAGTTACTATTGAATGGACTTGTTCGCCCACTCCGCGCGGGGAACCTCGCGGAGTGGATTATGGCTCTCGTGGCGTTGCAAGGGCGGTTCGGAAGATTTTTTCCCCTCTGGGTCCGTTGCGCTGTGGTGGGCTTGGCTTTATCGTGGATGATCGCTATTGGTCATTGGCTGCTTGTTGAGACCGGACAACTTCCGCGCATCCGGACTCACATGGTTGTGGATGCCGACTCGAGCGGGCAAGCGATCGTTGAGGCAATCCATTGTCGCATCACGGGACTCTGGCCGAACGAGGCTCCATTTTTGGTGGATGGGTACACAACCATCGCCTATGGCTGGCCCATCGCAAACTGGGGAACGGTGTTTCGACAGCGAAGCACGGCGTTCTGGCAGAGCGGCGTGGACCCGGTCGTTGCTGTGGATATGCGGTGGCTCTGGCCACCAGGGAACCTGCCTGATCCGTACCATCCAACGCTCACCTTGGCTGCGCGGAATGCGCAGTGCGCCGCGGGTGGCCCGTGCCCCAGAACGCTCTGCTTCGACGCCTATCAGCGTTACATGCCGATCTTTCCGCTCGTGGGCCATTCGATGCTGGCGAGCGTGTTCTACGGCTTGCCCTTCTTCGCGTGGTATAAATGGCGCGAAGTGCGTCGCCGGAGAGGCCACTGTGCCAGTTGTGGATATGACCGATCCACTTTGCCACCTCTAGGTCCGTGCCCCGAATGCGGCATGAGTATTCGACGCTAAGCGCACAAACCTCACAATCCGCACATTCGGCCACGCCGCGAGTTATGTAGGCCAACAAAATCGCCGATTCCTTGACAACGCCCTATGCAAATGGGCAAAGGCATTGCTCGCGCACTGCCCTCACGTTCTTCCGACTTCCCTCTCAAGGAATCAACCACATGCCTCGCCTTACCAACAACCTCAGCACCTTGCGCGCCGCCTTCACTTCTACCGCCTTCACTTCTACCGCCTTCACTCGCGTTGCCTTCACGCTCAGCGCACTTACCCTCGCACTCGTCGTTGGCGGGTGCGCCTCTTCCAACTCACCATTCGCAAACGCCGCGAACTCAAACGCATCCAATTCCCAGCCTTCGTACCAATTTACAAGCCAGAACGCGAGACCAAACACAAACTTCGCCTCGCACAGCGGCACCGCTTCCAACCCTTCTGCCTTCGTAACCAATTCCAATTACCCCACGAACTCCAACGGCTTCAACACCAACTCTTCCGCCAACCCCGCTAACTCCCCCGCCTCCACCTTTCAACCTCTCCCAGGCGACGCCCTCTGGCGTCCACTCCCAACCGTCACCTCAAACGTCGGCATCCTCGAAACCCCCGCGCCCCTCGCCAACACCACCGAACTCCTAGGCAACGGCAACGTCGAATCAACCTCCAACGTCGTTCGCGTCACCAACGCCGAAGTTGGCGCTGCCTTCGACCCAACCCTCGCACCCGACGGCAAATCACTCATCTTTGCCAGCACTCAACACCGCAGAACCAGCGACATCTACCTCCAGCGCATCGGCTCGCGCGTCGTCACCCAACTCACCAGCGACCCCGCCGACGACGCCATGCCACAAGTCAGCCCCGATGGCACCCGCGTTGCCTTCTCCTCCAATCGCAATGGCAACTGGGATATTTACATCATGCCAATCGGTGGCGGCCGCGCCGTGCAAGTCACCAACGACCCCGCCGACGAGATCGCTCCAAGCTGGTCCCCCGATGGCGCGCAAATGGTCTTTAGCCGCTTGGGCGAAGCGAGTGGCCGCTGGGAAATGTGGGTCACCCAAGGCCGCGACCAGACCGTTTCTTCATTCATCGGCTTTGGTTTGTTCCCACGCTGGTGCCCGGTTCCCGCCACCGGCTTTGGCGCTGCGGACAAGATCGCCTTCCAAGTTGGCCGCGAACGCGATACGCGTGGCTACGCCATCTGGACCCTCGATTACTTAAATGGCACAGCCACCAACCTCACCGAAATCGCATCCAGCGCAGAGCAGGCCATGATCAAT
>JBBRGG010000014.1:0-24081 GCA_038240875.1 Phycisphaerales bacterium
ATGAGATCGCTGCGGACTTGCGTGGAAAGATTTTCACATAAATTCTCGACAACATGGGGCGGAATTCAGGTAGTATGCGTCTTCTAAAGCAACGAGATCTTTGTGGTGATAACGGCCGTTGGCTATGTAATTTGGTACGAACGCACGAGTGTTGGGCGAAGCTGGTTTCTGTGAACAGGCATTCTATTAACTAGCTTCTGTGAGCCAGGCTATTTGTGAACGGGCTTCCTGTGAGAGGGTGATTGCTATGCAATATCAAGGTTTGATACTTTGTCGTAGTGCGAGCCGGGCGGTTTCGGCTGGGGTTCGTGCAGGTATTGCAGCAGCTCTGGGCTTCGCTGCGGTAAGCGGTGGCGGCTCGAATCGCGCGATGGCGCAGACGCTCGACGCGGCGTTTGGATTGAATCAGGCACAGGAGCTGGCACCAGCACCGGCACAGACGATTCAAGACGCGGACCATGTGCTGTATGCCAATTTCAAGGACGTGCGTTCGCGGCGGGTCGAGGGGACGCGAGTCGCCTTTGAACTGGTAATCCAAATGGCGTTCGTGGACTTGCCAGAGGATTTGCGGACGTCGCTCAAGGCGTCGTTGATCGCGGCGGGTGTTGATCCCGAATCGATCGTGGCGACGCCTGTGGACGGGTGGTACACGGCGAACTTGCTGGGCGCCAACGCGGGCGGAGCCGCGGTGCGTGACGCGGTGGCAGCGTTGTTGGCGGACCCGATGGTGGCGTTTGCTGGGCCGGTATTAGTGGGTGAGGCGAACTTGCCGATCTGGCCGACGGGAAACATGTTGGTCGGCTTTACGAAACTGACAGGAGTAGGGGCTGGGCGTGGTGAGCGCGAGCTTTTACTCAAAGAGTTTATTGTGGGCGCGCCGGATTATCGCTGGCAGATTATGCCTGATGCGTGCCGGGTGGAGCTGGTGACGCGGAACGGGTTTGAAGCGATGGAGATCGCGGTGCGGCTTGCTGAGGCGGGGATTGTTGAGTTCAGCGAGAACGATTTGATTTACACGGCGAGGCATGAGTTCACGCCAAATGATGCGCAGTATGGCTCGCTCTGGGGCCTTCACAACACCGGGCAATCTGGCGGAACGGTGGATCGGGATATGGATGCGCCCGAAGCCTGGGACATCACGACGGGATCGAACTCGATCATTACGGTGGTGTTGGACGTTGGGGTGCAGCTTGATCACCCGGATTTGAATCTGGCGCCGAGTATTAATTATGCCAGCGGCACGAGCAGTGGCGGGCCGGCGAATAGCTGCGACAACCACGGGACGGCGGTTGCGTCGTGCATCTCGGCACGAATCAACAATGCAATTGGTGTTGTCGGCATTGCGCCCACGACACGCGTAGCGTCGGCACGAATTGGGTCTTCGACGGTGCCTTGCAATGGAACGTGGAATGGCTTGCTGAGTTGGAACGCCGACGCGCTCAACTGGGCACAAGGGCAAGGGGCGCGAGTCTCGAACAACAGCAACGGATATGGCACGACGTCAACGGTGGTCGAAACAGCGTACAACAACACCAAAGCATTGGGGATGGTGCACTTTGTCAGCGCGGGCAACGATGGCACGGGCACGATCGGCTATCCGTCGAGTATTGCGTCGGTGAATAGTGTGGCCGCTTTGAATCGGACGGGCGCGCGAGCATCGTTTAGCCAATTTGGCACAGGGCTGGATTTTTCCGCGCCAGGTGAATCGATCGATGCATGCGATCGAACTGGGGCCAATGGCTACGGCTCGGGTGATTACACGATAATAGATGGAACGTCGTTTTCGTCGCCTTATGCTGCTGGTGTGGCGGCGCTGATCTTGTCGCGCAACCCAGCGTTGACCGCGGCGCAGGTCGAGAGCATCATGCAGACGACGGCGGTGGACCTTGGAACCGCAGGGTATGACACGGGCTTTGGATGGGGATTTGTGAATGCGAACGCGGCGGTGCTCGCGGCGAGCTCGGTTTCGTTCCAAGGCACAGGCATCAACACGATCGCGGACGTAACGGGCAACGGGAACAACAACGGCCGAATTGATTCGGGCGAATCGAGCATCGGCGTTACCATCCAACTTCGCAACACTGGCACGAGCACGGCGACCGGTGTATCGGCCACGCTCACGAGCAGCACGCCGACGGTTACGGTGACGACGAACGCTTCGGCGTATCCGAATATCGCAGGAAGCAATGGGCTTGGGACCAACAGCACGCCTTATGTGATCAATGTTTCGTCCTCGCACGTATGTGGTACGCCGATTAGTCTTTCGCTCGCAATCACTTCGGGCCAGGGAACAGGCAACTATGCCTTCGCGCTGCCGACGGGGCTCGCGAGCAATGGCGCGCCGGTGACAGTTGCGTATGCCGGGGCTGTTGTTGCGATTCCTGATAACAACGCTACGGGCGCGAACGCGACGATCACGGTGGCGGGTTTTACAGGCGTTATTGGCGATCTCAACTTCCGTATCAACGGAACGTCGTGCAACTCGACGGCGGGCTCGACGACGGTGGGGCTTAATCACACGTATGTTGGAGATCTGACGCTCACCCTCCAAAGCCCAAGCGGGACGGTCGTCACGCTGATCAATTCAACTACAAGCAATGGCGGCAACAACTTTTGTAACACGGTCTTTGATGATGAAGGCGTAAACTCGATCACGACGATCGCTGCTGGGGGAAACCCTTACTCCGCGACGTTTATCCCGGCGGGATCCCTCGCTGTGTTTGATGAAGAAAACCCTAATGGCGTGTGGACGCTGCGTGCTGTTGACACTGCTGCTACGGACACGGGCTCGATCCGGGCATTCTCGTTGGTGTTCACGCCAAAGACGTATGCGTGTGGTTTCGTGTGTAATGCGCCGGTGATCACGTTACAGCCAGTTGCGTTAGCACGATGCGCGAGCACATCGGCGAGCTTCTCGGTCGTTGCGACGGGCGCGGCGACGTATCAGTGGCGAAAGAACTCGGTGAACATTGTCGGGGCGACTTCGCCCACGTACACCATTGCAAGTGTTGTCGCGGGTGATGCGGGGAACTATGACTGTGTCGCTACGTCGGCATGCAGCGCTTCGACAACTAGTGCAGCTGTCGCGCTCACATCGAACACTAACGCCACTATTTCTTCGCAGCCAGTTGCCATTGCTCGCTGCCTAGGCACGTCGGCCTCGTTCAATGTCGTAGCTACTGGAACAGGACTCACGTATCAATGGCGGAAGAACACGGTGAATATTGGCGGAGCAACGTCGCCCACGTACACCATTGCCAGTGTTGTTGCGGGTGACGCGGCGAGCTATGACTGCGTTGTCACGGGAACGTGCGATAACGTGACGAGCTTTGCGGTCGCGCTTACGGTCAATATAAACGTGGCGATCACGGCCCAACCGGTGGCCATTGTGCGATGCACAGGGACTTCTGCGTCGTTCTCGGTTGTCGTAACTGGGACAGGGCTTGCATATCAGTGGCGTAGAAACGGGGTCATCCTCGTTGGTGCGACATCGCCAACATTCACGATTCCTAGTGTTCTTGCAGTGAATAGCGGGTTCTACGACTGTGCCATTACGGGCACGTGCAGTTCGGCGACCAGCTCGACGGTTGCGCTGACGGTCAATACAGCCGCTTCGATTACCACCAACCCGGTGGCGCTTGCACGCTGCCCGGGAACGTCGGCAACGTTTACGATTGTTGCCAACGGAGCGAGCCTCACGTATCAATGGCGGAAGAACGCGGTGAACATTGTCGGAGCCACTTCGCCAAGCTACACGATTGCGAGCGTGATCACTGGTGACGAAGCGAGTTACGACTGTGTGGTGACGGGGACGTGCAATAGCGCGACTAGTTCGGCTGCGGTACTCGGCATCAATTCGCTTGTGAACATCGTGAGCAATCCACCCAACGTGACGACATGCGTTGGTTCAGCAGCATCGTTCTTTGTTAACGCGAACGGCACGAGCATCGCGTATCAGTGGCGGAAGAACACCGTCAACATCGGTGGTGCAACCTCGCCCACGTACGCGATACCCGTGGTCGTGGCGGGCGATGCCGGGTCGTACGACTGCGTGATCACGGGAACGTGCAACACGGTCACGAGTGTGCCCGCAACGCTCGCGCTCAACGCCAACACGACCATCACGACGCAACCTGCTGCGATTACGCGTTGTCCGGGCGAGTCGGCGACGTTCAACGTGAGCGCATCAGGGACGAGCCTTGCGTACCAGTGGCGAAGGAACACCATCGACATAACGGGGGCAACTTCGCCGAGCTTCTTCATCGCTTCAGTTTCTGCGGGAGACTCGGGCAATTATGACTGTGTCGTGACAGGCACGTGTGGCAGCACGACAAGCAACGCCGCGGCGCTGACGGTTTCGCAGCCTGCCAGCATCACGTCAGATCCTCTTTCGTTGGCGCGGTGCGAGGGCACGTCGGCATCGTTCAACGTTGTCGCGACAGGTGATGGGCTTACGTTTCAATGGCGGAAGAACACCATCGACATCGGCGGGGCGACTTCGCCAAACTATGTAATCGCGGCGGTTTCGCTAGGCGATGCAGGGAACTATGACTGCGTGATCACGGGAACGTGCAACGTGGTGACGACGCTGAGCGCGTCGCTCGCCATCAACACCGCCCCCACCATAACTACAAATCCGTTACTCGCGCAGGCGTGCGAGGGCGGATCGGCGATATTCACCTTGTCGGCGTCGGCGAGCGTGCCTTTGCCTGCATACGCGTGGCGGAAAGATGGCATCCTGGTTTCGGACGACCCCGGGCGCATCAGCGGGTCGAACACGAACACGCTCACAATTGCCAGCGCGGTCGCGAGCGATGCCGGCTCGTATGACTGCGTGGTGACCAACGTGTGTGCAACGGCTATTTCGCAAGCAGCAGCGTTTACTGTGCTTGAATCGTCGGACCCGGCGTGCACGACATGTACTGCGTGTGCCGCAGACTACAACCAGGATGGCGGCATCACAGGCGATGACATCTCGGCGTTCTTTGCCGATTATGACAGTGGCGAGACGTGTGCCGACGTGAATCAGGACGGCGGCATCACGGGCGATGACATCGCGTTCTTCTTCACGGCGTATGAAGATGGCGGGTGCTGATAGATCGCTGGGCTAGATTGGTGCATGAACTTGGTTTGTTTAGGATTTGATTCGCTATTTTGATTTGCCTGTTTAATTTGTCTTCGGGGCACGCGCAGCACAGTTGCCGTGCCTTTTTTGTTGGGGGTAAGAGGACCCATGGCAAGAAAAACAGAAATAAGTCGATCTTGGTTGAGTGCGATGCTGCCAGCCGAGTGTCGCATGCCAGCAAAGTCGGGCTTCTGGCTTCGATGCTTTGCACAGAACTCAACTACGCCAATGTCGCACAGTTATCAAAGTCGTTTTAACGAAATCCGCGACGAGCTTCGAATGCACGAATGCCTTTACATCGGGTACTCATTCACCCCTCCACCTCAGCAACCGGTTCAACCAAGTAACTCGAGTACAAACTTCTCAAGGCTTTGGGACCAATCGGGCCAGTGCATGGTCCGGGTATTGAGGTTTGGCGTGCAGGCTGCGCCGCGCGTGGGGGATTTGGCGTGCGTGCGGGGGCGTGGAACCCCGCCAGCTGTCCAGATTGGTTGACAGCGTGGGCGCGTGTGTCGATGGGTTTCACATGTTGCCCTCGATCGCGAAATACCGGTCCTTTTCATTGCGCAGCCGTGCGAGCCTGATTGCGGCGACGGTGTTGCTTCAGGCATTGGTTATTGGGCTTGGGTGGTTTTTCACGTCGCATGTTGCGAGCAATGGCGTGTCGCAAAAGCTGGTGGATCAGCGGACAGATGAGAATGCCAAAGTCGTGGAGCGAGTGGCTTCGATCGTGGTGCGCGACATCGCGGAGCATGGAAACGCCGAATCGCTCCACTATCAATCCAAGGCGTGGGAGCGGGCTCAGACAACCATCGAGCAGTATCGACTTTCCGGCGGTGCGTCGCTATTTCTCGTCGGTCGCGATGGCGTGGTGTTGTGCCATCCTGATCTGCGTGAAAACCCCAACATGCGTCGCGCGGATTATGCAGACCTTGTAATCAAGCTCAATCCCTCGGGCGAAACATGGCTGCTTTCAAATCTCAATTCGCAATCGGTGTTGACCGGGCGTGCGGAAGTGATGGGCATCCCGATCTTGGTCGCACTCCGGTATGTGCCTGAGCTCGACGCCAAGGTTGTGGTGATCCAGTCGGAAGACGCGATTCTCGCCGCAGGAAAGAACATGACAGCGAGCGCGATGCTGTGGAGCGGCATCGCGGTCTTGTGCGTGCTCGGGCTTACGACGCTAGGTTCAATACTGCTCGTTCGGCGATACGACTCGCTATTGAGTCGAGCCAATCGCGTGCTCGAAGCCGAAGTTGCTCGGCGCACGCGGCGAGCGGTAGCTATTCGCAATGGGCTCATCTTTGGGCTGGCAAAGCTTGCTGATTATCGCGATACGGATACGGGCAAGCACTTGGAGCGGATCTGCCGATATTGCGAAACCCTCGCCAGGCAGCTCAAGCCGACGAACATTGAGATCACCGAAGCGTGGATCGAGCAATTGAAGCTCGCGTCGTCGCTGCATGACATCGGTAAAGTCGGCATTCCTGATTCGATTTTGCTCAAGCCGGGCAAGTTGACAGCGCATGAGCGATCGCTGATGGAAAAGCATGCGGCGATGGGTGCCGACACGTTGATCGCGATTCGTAAACGCGTGGGCACGGATGAACTTCTCGACATGAGCATTGTGGTTGCGTTGCAGCACCATGAGAAGTTCGATGGCAAGGGATATCCATTCGGGCTTGCTGGCGAACAGATCGCTCTTGCAGCGCGGATCGTGGCGTGCGCGGACATTTATGATGCGTTGACTAGCCCAAGGGTGTATAAGCCGGCGATGACGCACGAAGCGGCGCGGAAGATCATCGTGGACAGCCGCGGCACGCATCTTGATCCGACTGTGGTTGACGCGTTTGAGGCGGTGCAAAGCACGTTCGATGCGTTCCGGCGCGAGTTGATGCCTGAGTCGGGCGCGGTGGAAATTACGCCTTTGGCGGCACTGGTCGAGAAGGCATTACAAGCAGCCATTGAAGATGTAGATGTGCCTCGAGGGTGCATCGTGCCCAATCGCGTGATCGTGGATGGGCAAACGCTGCGCGATTTGCGTGCGGACGATGGCGGCTACGGGATGAAGCCGACGCGAGATGCAGCGTAAGGTGTTTGGTTGAATTGATTGAATTGATTGAAGTTGGGTCTCGATGGCGGCGGAACGATGGTCTGTGAACGCGCTGGCAAAGCGGTGGGAAGGTTCTACACTTTCCACATGCCTCAGACAATCGCTTTACAATCAGTCGCTCCCGCATCGCCAGCCACATCAGACAACCAAGCCCAAGGCGCGCACGCAATGGCCAACACGAACGGGCCGATGAATCTTCCTGCGCAGGTGTTTACCGCGCATCCAAGCCATGCCAACATCGGGCAACTGATCGCGGAGATCATGCCTTCGATTACGGCGGTTCGTCACGATCTTCACAAGCACCCCGAGCTTTCGTTCCAGGAAGAGCGAACCAGCGCGGTGGTTCAGCGCGAGCTAAAAGCCGCAGGAATCGCATTCAAGGCTGGTATCGCGGGCACGGGCGTAGTCGCATACTTGCCTGCGACAGAAATAGAAGGGTCAATGCGGCCTAGCGTCGGCTTGCGGGCAGATATGGACGCGCTGCCGATTGTTGAAGATTCCGGCAAGGAATACGCCTCGTGCACCAATGGCGTGATGCACGCGTGCGGACACGATGGTCATACCTCGATCTTGCTTGGTGCCGCGAAGATTCTGGCGAAGGTGCATCGGCCTCGCCCGGTTACGTTTATCTTTCAGCCCGCCGAGGAAAGTGGCGGCGGCGGAGAGAAAATGGTTCAGGCTGGCGTGCTTGGTGGTACAGAAACCGGTGGCATTGGGAACGCCGTGGGCGTGATCTTTGGGTTGCACGGCTGGCCTCAGGTGCCTTTGGGCACGGTCGCGACCAAGCCCGGCGCGCTACTGGCGAGCGTTGATGATTTCGATGTGACCATGGTGGGGACGCAGGCGCATGGTGCGTATCCGCACTTGGGAAATGATGCGATAGTTGCTGCGTCACACGCGATAGTCGCGCTGCAATCGATCGTGGCCCGGAATGTGTCGCCTTTGGAGAGCGCGGTGTTGACGGTGGGCGCGATTCATTCGGGGACCGCCGACAACATCATCCCGCGCGATGCGACGTTTATTGGCACGGTGCGAACGCTGACGCCTTCGCTGCGGAAGATGATGAAGGAACGATTCTATGCGGTTGTCGAGAATGTGGCCAAGGGCCTTGGGTGTGAGGCGCGGATCAAGTGGCTGGATTCGTACCCGGTGACGGTCAACGACCCGATCGCGACAGACGTCTTCTTTTCGATTGCGAAGCGGGCGCTGGGTGCCGAGCGAGTTGAGCGGATAGACTCGCCAAGCATGGGCGGGGAAGATTTTTCGTATTACTGCAAGCAGATCCCGGCGTGCTTTTTCATGCTGGGATTAAGGCCGCCGGGCCTGTCAGCGTACCCGTCGCTGCACCAGCCGGAGTTTGATTTCAATGACGATGCATTGCCGACGGGGATCGAACTGTTTTGCCGACTCGCGCTGGAGGCTTGACATAGATAGCTAAAGCAGCAAGTGGTTAATAGGTACATGGCTAAAGAATTAAAGAGCAAAAAAGTGTCGAAGTCGATCGAGTTAAGATAATCGGTTAAGGTAAAGTTGGGGTCCGAAAAATGCAAATCGAAATACATGGCCACTTGATTCGTTAAATTATCTCACATGCAGTTAATTAGGTGGGGGGGGGTTGTGAGAGACGCTGTCCACGTAGTGAAATCCTCGGTTTGGTAACAGAATTTAAAAAGTCAGGAATTCGGTGAACGCCGCCCGGCTTGGGCGGTATCAATACGAGCAGGTTGCAAAGTTTTGCCAACTCTGGCAGCCTTTGACCACCTCTCTTTAGTTCTGTACATGTCCTTGGCGGGTTAGATTCATCTCGAACCGATACTCTAATTAATCGACGGCTCCAAGTGTCGAATAAGTTCATACAGCACAGCGAGAGCACAGCGATGCAGCAAGTCACTATGAACGAGATTCGCCGGGTTATAGCGCAAGCAGCTTTGCGCATGTGGCTGTCGGACGCGATGCGCATCTTTGCCATCGTGCTCACCGGCGCATTGGTCGGCGTGTTGATCGCGCGACTCGCGCAACAGGTCTTTGGGTTTCTCGTGCCTTGGAAGCTTGTGGCGTATGCCGCGGCTGGCGCGGTGGCGTTCGTAACGATTGTGTGGAGCTTGCTCGTGCGTCGTGGCGAGAAAGCTGTCGCGATCGCGCTGGATGAAAAGGCCAACCTCAAAGAAAGCTTGAGTACGGCGTTGTATTTGGAAGCTGGCTCACGCGCTACCACTGGGGAGCCAAATCCGTGGAACGTAGCGGTGTGGGAAACCGCCAGACAAGCCGCAGCGAGCGTGCGTGTGTCGCAGGCAGTGCCGATTGAATTGCCCAAGATGTGGCCAGTGCCCATTGCAACGAGCGCGGTGCTCGCGCTGGTGTGGATCGCGGTCAAGCCGATTGATGTCTTTGGCGTGCATAAAGATCGAATTGCGATTGTCGAGAAGCAGAACCAAGTAGTGCAGGTCAAGGCGGAAGCCGCAGAGAACCGCAAGCTACTCGAAGAAAAGTTGAAGGAAGCCGGGCTTAAGGACTTGTTGAAAGAAGCCGGGGACGCCGAGGTAAAGCCTGCTACCGAAGAAATCGATAAGGATCCCGACGCGTTTCGGCGTGCGGAGATTCGTCAATTGACGGGCCTGAGCGAGAAGCTCGAGCAGCTTCGCGAAGGTGAGAAAGCCGCGCAGTTGGATGCGCTCAAGGAAGCTATGCGGCAGCTTCGTCAGCCGGGCCCCGGCCCGATGGACGAGCTCGCGAGGTCGATGGCGCGAGGCGACTTCAACAAGGCTCAGGAACAACTCGAACAACTCCAGAAGCAGCTTGGCGATGGCGCGATGAGCCAGGAACAAAAAGACCAGCTCAAGAAGCAAATGGAGAACATGGCCAAGCAGATGGAGAAGCTTTCGGATCAGAAGGATTCACTCGCGAAGAAGCTGGAGCAGCAGGGGCTTGATCGCAAAACCGCGCAAGAATTGGCGGAGAAAGCCGCGAGCAATCCTGAAGACTTGAAGAAGGCAATTGAAAAGCTTGAGGGCCTTTCGCAGGAGCAAAAAGAAGCCCTGATGAAGATGGCCAAGAGCGCGGCACAGTGTGGCGAAAAGTGCCAGAATATGTCCGAAGCCATGGAAAAAATGGCACAAGGCATGCAGCAGGAAGGGCTCACGCAAGAAGGCATGCAAGGTATGGAAGATATGTTCCAGCAACTTTCCGAGTCGGAGATGTTGCAGGAAGACATGCAGAATCTAGACGCGGCGATGGACGAAGCGCAGCGGCAGCTCGCCGAACTTGGCGAAACTCTGGGTGGTGATGACGAAGGAAATTGCGACAAGCCCGGTATCGGCAAATGGCGCGAGGGTGAAGATCGCAAGCAAGGCAAAGGCAGCGGCGGCCCAGGCCGTGGCTTTGGACCAAGCCCCGATTCCGAAGCGACCGATTACGCGACTGAAAAAGTCAAAGCCAACGTCAAGACACAAGCCGGGCCGATCATCGGGCAGAAGCTTACCTATGGGCAGCAACTCAAGGGTCAGTCGGTGGCGACGTTTGCCGAAGCAGTTGAAGCAGGTTCCAAGGCCGCGACCGAAGCAATGGAAGACATGGTGATTGATCGCGAATTCCAAGATCCGGTGAAGCATTACTTTGGCAGGCTCGATGCAAAAGTGAAGGCAGAGAAAGCCGCAGCAGGCACGGCTGGTACGCCTGCGGCACCCAAGTAAATTTGCTGGTAGCAATGAGTCAGTTTCTTGATATTGTCTTCCTAGCTTGTGATTATGGGTTTGCTATTCTCGTAGTGTGGCAACGCTGCGTTGCTCGTCAGCACGTTTCGTATTACAATGGTTCAAATTAAAATAGTTCAGTTCACACAACATGATTTTGGCGAGAGGGGCAGGCATGAAGAATGATTTTCAAGGCGTGGTTCGTACACTGAGCGTGAATGCGTTGCACACTCGTTTGCGAACGGCTGCCGGTCTGGCGATGACAATCGCGATGGTTGGGCTCATTCTTGTCGCGGCCAAGAACTCGGCCGCCGCTCCCGAAGGCGGCTCGAACCCTGTCGTCACGAAGCCCGCCACAGATAAAGGCCCAAGGCCCAACACGCAGATTGCAAAACTTGAACTGGACTTAATCCAAGCTGGCGCGTCGCAGTTTTTAGGCGAGATCTCCACACGTGAGATCTCCTTGAACACGGTCAAGCCCGCGTTTGTGAAAACGCTTCCGGAAGGTATCACCGGTGCGAAATTCGCTGTCATCACTTTCGGCATCGATGCGCAGAACAAGCCGCTCAAAATGGCGGTGTTCGTGACGGACGGTGATTTCAAGATCGATGCGAATCGCAATGGCAATCTCGCCGACGACGTGTCGCCGAAGATGAAGATAGTTCAGGATGAGAATGGGTTTACTCGCCGTGAGGGTGTGGTCAAGCTCACGCTGTCGGACTTGCCCGACTCGAAGCTGGTGGATGTCAATATTGTGATTCCCGACTCGAAGGACAAGGCACGCGGCCGGAGCAACGTTCTTCGTTTCACTCCGGACTACGCACGCACGGGCGAAGTGAAGTTTGGCGAAGAGACATATCGCTTCTTTCTTGTCGACGGCGCGGGCGATGGCAGCTTTTCGCTTAAAGGCACGAGCCGCGATCGATTAGGCAATAGCGACGTGACCACGCTTATCATCGATCGCAACGAGAACAATCGCAACGATGGGCTCGGCGAAACGTTCCCGGCCAACGCGCCCTTCAACATCCGCGGCATCACATATGAGCTGCGTGATTCGCTCAAGGCTGGATCATCGATCCGCTTTGTCGTCAGTCCTCGAAAGGTTGACGAGGTCGCGCCGCCTTCGGACTTGAAGGTCGGTTCACAGGCAATTGCCTTCACTGGTGAACTCGTTAGTGGCGGCACGGGTACGCTCAACTTCCCCGCAGACTTTAAGAGCAAGGTCGTTCTGCTAGACTTCTGGGCAACCTGGTGCGGGCCTTGCTTGCGCGAGATGCCCAACATGATCGATGCGTACAAGAAGTACAAAGATGAAGGCTTTGAAATCCTGGGCATTAGCCTCGACAACAGCTCGAGCGTGGTGAAGGCATATACGCGAAATCAGAAGATCACCTGGCCGATGATCTGTGACGGCAAGGAATGGCAGAGCCCGATCGTTCAGTCGTATCGCGTGCGTGGTATTCCGGCGATGTGGCTTGTCGATGGCAATACCGGGAAGATTCTGGCCGTTGAAGACGCGCTGCGTGGCGATGGAAAGCTCGAAGCCGCGATCGAGAAGGCACTGGTGGCAATGCGAGCCGGGGCCATAAAGGACGCGGAACAGAAGCAAGGCGCGGGGTCAACTCCAACAAAGCCTGCTGCAACCAATCCGGCCGTTACCGAGCCTGCTTCAACCAAGCCGGTGCCTGCGGATTCGTCTGATGGAAAGCCCGCCACGGAACCGGCGAAGAGGCCATAACGCCACTGCATCTGGTCACATTAGGGTCGCATAAGAGCCTATAAGGGCCGCATAAGGACTGATTAGCAATCAACGTCATATCTCGTCGTTCCAAGCTGGCGCTATCCTTTGGCATGACGCGTTCTCGAAAGCGGCAAGTTGTATTCATGAAGCCTGGCCAAGGCGGCGCGATGATTTCGCTGGGCACTTTGCCCGAAGTTGAAGCCACGCTTGGCCGATTTAACACCTCACGCGATGGCTCTGAGCCAAAGAGCATGGGTACGGTGATTTTGCATGGGCCTGGCATGACCGTTGAAATACCAACGACAAACGAGTCGGTGACGCAGATGATCGCGTCGGTGCACGATGAAGACGTTGCGTGGTCTGTGCTCGTGCGGATCTGCAAAGAACTTGACTGGAACATGATGGATGTCGAGACAGGCCGTGTGTTTGGAACGTAAGTATGCGAATATGCAAAGGTATTCGGCGTTCGTAATTCGTGATTCGGTATTCGGCATTCGGCATTCGGTAAAACAAACAACGACGCGGGGCTCGCGCTCGAATACAGACAGGAAACAACAATGCCAACGTATGTCTATGAGATTCTTGCGAAAGATGGCAAGCCTACAGGCGAAGTGTTCGAGATCTTTCAATCGATGAAAGATGACACGCTGGCCACGCAGCCCGTGACGGGCAAGCCTTGCCGCCGTGCGGTGGTGGCGCCGAACATCGCGGGCGAATGGTCCGACACTAAGAGCAAGTCCAAGCTCTCGAACAAGAACCTAGAGCGACTAGGCTTCACCAAGTATGAGCGCAAAGGCAAGGGCTACATGGAGCGCGTCGCGGGCAAGGAAGGCCCAAAGAGCATTAGTGCCGAGGATTAAATTGACGCTTGAAGTGGGAAATTCGATGATTCTCAAGACATCCGAAGAGTGTAGTCTGTCAACCGATCCGCGGATTCGTGCCGGTCAAGAAGCAGAACGCCAGATGGCCTTTTACCTTGGCCGAAAGTTTGGCGGCGACGGCGATGTTTTAGTCTTAAACGACATTCGCCTTGAAGACGATGCTCAGGTCGGCGCGTGCCAGATCGATCATCTCGTGACGCACAAGCATGGCGTCTTCATCGTTGAGAGCAAGTCCGTTTCGCAAAGCGTCGAAGTGCGCCCCGATGGCAGCGGTGGCGAGATGTGGGAACGCGTCCACAACAGATCGCGCACCGGTATGCAATCGCCCATCGCCCAAGCACAGCGACAAGCCGAGTTTGTTCGCGCGTACCTCAATAAGCAACGCGAATCACTCTCTGCAAAGGTCATCGCGATTGCTCGCCCGCTCGCCCGGCTAATGGGCCGTTCACAGTTTCGTGGATATCAGGATATGCCCGTGCACATAATTGTCGCGATTTCAGACGCTGGCCGATTTGTGCCGAAGAACGGATGGAAAGCGCCAACCTGCGACTTTGCTCCCGTTGTGTGCAAAGCCGATATGGTGTGCGAGAAAATTGTTGCCGAGCTTGATCGGCATCGCAAGGGTGCGAGCCCATTGCAGGGCGGCCCGAAAAACGGTCAATACGGCTTATGGCACATGGATCACGCCGAGTTGCTGCGCGTCGCCGAATACCTTCGATTGATGCACAAACCTCGAGGGAGCGACACACAAGAGTTCGCCAGAAGCGAAGTCTCTATAAACGAGGTCACAGTTGTAGCCCAAACTTCGCGCACACAAACAATGCCGGCGCAGGGAGCCAAGCCTGTTACTGCTGCCCAGCCCCAGCGTCCAGGTCGCTAAACGGCCCGACGTAGATCACAAAGTCAGCGCGATCCTTATCTTCTTCAGCGAGCAAAGGCGTCGCTGCGGCTACCAGGTTGTTCATGTTGGGCGGGTTGGCATCGATGAAGGTGATCGTGATGATGCGTGCGTCGGGGGCGAGTTGGCGAAGAGCTTGAACGGTGCCGCCTTCGTGATCGACGTGGAATCGGCCGATGACTTGGACGACCGGTTTTGAATAATTTTCACGCGTGCCACGGGCGATAAGGCTGGCGATAGAGTCCGCCATGGTCCAGTCCCAGAGGGCTTGGGCGCGGAACAAGCCTTCCATCTGTGGCGTCCAAACGAGCGTTGGCTGAACTAGTGGGTCTGCTAAAGAGTGGCCTAACTGCTGGGAACTCGCGAGCGATTGGATGTCGGGCGAAGTGGTTGCCGGTGTTGCCGGTGTTGCCGGTGTTGCTGGTGTTGCCGGTGTTGTTGATGTTGTTGACGTTGTTGGTGTTGTTGACGTTGTTGGTGTTGTTGACACAGGCGTAGCAACTGTTTCCTTGCGCATCGACGCCATCAGCGCACCAAAGCTATCGCGATAGCGGCCCGAAGGCATGGTGGTCGGCACACGGAAAAGCCGTGTTTGTTCGTACGTGAGCGTTCCAAGCCGTTCGTAGCCTTCGATGCGCGCGAGTCGTACGTAGCGGCGCGGGGCGTTGGCCGCGATGATCGGGCGCTTGGCAATGCGTGCAGCTTCGACCATCGCGCGGTGACCAGCGGGATATGACGATGCTGTTCGGGCCGAAGCCTTTGCAAAGCCAGCTTCGTCCGTCACGCCGACGAGGTAATCATCAACCGCGACTTGTTGATCGCGTTCGAGAAATTCCATCGACAACGCGGCGTTGGGCGATTGAGCGAGTATGTCTTGGAAGAGCATCGCGGCGGCGGCAAGGCCCAGCTCATGACCATGGTTCTCGCCGATAAGCACAACATCGGCACTCGAAGCCGCGTTGACAAGCTCAGGCCATGCACGCTGCGCGCCCGAACGCCCGTCGAAAATCGCAACGTTTCGTGCACGATCCGCACTGATCGTCATCGTCGCGGGCATGTACGGCGTGTTGGCGGGTTTCTTGACGAGTCCCGAACCTTGCGGACCTGAACCTTGCAGGCCTGAACCTTGCGGGCCCGAACCTTGCGGGCCAGTACTGGCGCAGCCGGGTAACCCGAGCGCGAGAGTCGAACAAATCAGGATCAAAGCACCGATGCGGCAGAGTGAGCGCACGCTTGCGCGTAACAGGTCGAACGCTACTGGTTGCGCGTCGAGTTGCACGTTGGTGAGCGCATAGAGAAGCCCGTGCAAAGCTGGATTCATACGCGGTGCGGGAGGGATTCGAACCCCCGAAGCCCTTGCGGGCTTGTTCGATTTCAAGTCGAGTACATTCAACCGCTCTGTCACCGCACCATGAGTGTGAGGATAGGAGGGGCAAAGCAGAGTGGCAAAGTAGAGGAGCAAACTGGGATGGCAAAGTGAAGGGTCAAAGAGACAGCATTATGCGCACAATCATGGACGGTGTGCACGCGTATTTTTTCGACTCTCTGCGGTCACGGGCTCTTCGCTACAACCGGGTTTGTACCGACTTCATTCGCAATCGCGTTGGCAGCCGCACTGGAACCAGCGACAAAGCCACTCGCCCACGCCCATTGGAAGTTAAACCCTCCAATTCGGCCATCAACGTCGCACAACTCGCCACAGATGTGCAGCCCCGGGCACACGCGCGATTCCATGGTTTCCAAGCGAATCTCACTCAAAGGCACGCCGCCCGCAGTGACTTCGGCGAAGGTATACCCACGATCGCCAACCACAGGCACGACAAGCGTCATCACGCGAGAAACCAAAGCTGATCTGTGCGCGCGGTCGAGCGTGTGAAGTGGCGCACCGGGATCGATACCCGCATCTTGGCACAGTGCGCGAGCGAGACGGTCGGGGATGCCTTGGTCAATGAGCAGGCGAGCCACACTCGCACGAGGAGAATCAAGCAGCACGCGATCAAAGCCTTCGGGCGTTTGCTCCGGCAAAAAGCACAATCGCAGAATCACACCAGGGTCGTCGATGCGAGCCTGCGTCAGATAGCGGCTGATATCCAGCACGCCAGGGCCGGAGAGTCCAAAGTGCGTTAAGAGCGTCGAATTGGTAAACGCGGCGATGCGTTTGCCGTTGGAGGAGATGACTTCGATGCGCGCGGGAAGCGTGATGCCCGAGAGTGCCGAGATGAACCAATCGCGCTGCGTGACCAATGGCACGAGCGCGGGGAAGACATGATCGGTGATCGTGTGGCCCAGTGCGCGGGCGAGGGTGTGCCCAAGGCCGTCGGAGCCGGTTTTGGGAAGGCTTTTGCCGCCGGTTGCGAGGATTACGCGGCGAGCAAATATCACGTTATCAGATGTTGGGTCATGATCAGTACCTGAACGTAGCTGTGATTCAGAGTAGCTCGCGGGCACTTCCGACGCGTGATCGCGCGTGATGCGAAAGAGAGGTAATCTGCCGTGCGCCTGGTTGTTCATACTTTCCTGCGACGTACAGGGTTCAATGGCGATCGACCCAACACGCCAAGGGTTGCGAATCTCAACGCCAGCGTCGCGGGCTGCGGCGAGGATCGCATCAAGGACGACTCTGGCTTGATCGGCGACAGGGAAAAGCTTGCCGGTGTCTTCGCGCTTGAGATCGACGCCTTGGGAAGCGAAAAACTCGATGGTGCGTTCAACAGGAAAGCGAAGCAGGACTTTGCGGATGCTCTTGCGTGAAGCCCCGGCGTACGCTGATTCGTCCACTGCGTAATGCGTCACGTTGCACCGACCGCCACCGGCGACAAGAATCTTTGCGCCAAGTTTCTTCGCGCCGTCAACGATGACGATGCGCAGTGGATCAGTTAATGCTGACGATCCGGCTTCTGGCCTCAAATCGAGCGAAGTGTGGGCAGAACCGCGCGATGTGTGTACGTGCCGACCCGCCCAGATCGCTGCGAACAGTCCCGCAGCACCAGCACCAACCACCGCGATGTCGAAAAGGTGCGGTACAGAACTGGTCATGGTGTGACTGTATGGGATCTGCGATTACTGCATGCTCAAAACAACTGCTGCCTGCTTAAAACAAGTGCTGACTGCTTAAAAGAAGGATCGCTATAAGGCCAGCGAGGTTGACGAGTGTGACGATGCTGCCCATGATGATCGCGACCCATGCGTGAACGGGGCCCCTTGACCAAAGGCGTGGCTTTGACTGCGTACAAGCCTTTCACGCCAAGGACGATCGCAACTGGGCCCAAGAACAAGCCCACAAACGGTACGAGCGACGCGACCGACATGTAATATCCGATGAGAGCAGCGGAATTACGTACCGGAATGATCGTCGAAATCACATCGTGGCCGGAACTGGGCGAGGCGTTGATGGTGATCACACGCAGCGGCACGCCCATCGCCTGGGCAAAGTCAGGGAAGCAGGCGGCGGGCTCCCATTGACCCATGCCTGCGGACCAGACGAGCGAGTCCATGGGTGCTTGCTTGGCTTGCATCATGGCACAGATCGCTAGAGAGGTCATCGGCCCATGTTTTCGGCCATTGATTGCGACATACCACGCGCGATCAGGTTCGCTACTTTGGGCCGGGTTCATACTTTGCGAGGGATCCCAGTTCTGCGCTGGAGCAAGATCGTAGAGCACGAGCTTGGATGAAGATGGTAGATTAGAATCCACGAAGCAAGGATACGCAATCTGGTGTGGTACGGGTGATTGGTAATTATGCAGGATTCATCCACGCCAAGCATATTGTGGGCTTGAAGTGCGGATTGGAATTTGATAAGGATTGGATAAAGTTTGGATTCGACACGAAATCCACAAGCAACAACGCGTTAGTCCGCAGAGGTCAGACCAGGCCTTGGGCTGAGAGTGAACTCGCGGGCCGGGTTCGAGAAGTCGACATGGCGGGTTGAACCATCGACGGCGAGGAAGTTGCCATAGTCTTTGCGTAAATGCCAAGAGGCTTCAAGGCTGGCGTCGGCCGTACCTGGTGCACGCGTGGCGTAGAACCAGCCCGCGTCGCCCGTGAGCAACATACGACTGGTATCGGTTTGAATTTCGTGGAGAGCGAGCGGGCGAGAGAGAGAATCGATCCCAGCGTATGTCGAATCGAAGAGGGCTCGGTTCGCGCGGTAGCTGTTGCCGAAGGTGTCATAGAGAGAGGCGTTGCCAAGGACGTTTAGCCGTGGCTTGGTTGTGTCACGCTCGAAGACGCCTTTGTCGCTAGGGCAGTGGAAGAGAGACGAAAGTTCGGAAACGACATCGGTGTGGATTTGGTCGGCGAGATGACCATTGATGGGGCGGTCGGCAGCAAGGACGGGAATACGCGACGTGCCGACGTAGCTGACCCCCCCATAGTGAAGCTCGATGCCCTCGAAGTTTGCCGGAAACTTGTCTTTATTATCTTGGATGTAAGACTGCCACGCCATGTTTTGCTGCCGGAGGTTGTTGGCGCAAACAGCGCGAAAGCCCATGTCGCGTGCACGTAAAAGCGTTGGTACAAGTAACGAAACCAAGATCGCTACTACAGCGATTGAGACAAGCAATTCAACGATGGTCCAACCTCTGCGAAACATCTGTAGGTATGCCCTAGTGAAAGACTTCAAATCTGATTTACGGATCGTGGTGACATAACACGATACGCAGAATCAGGAGATGCACACCCCGCGAGTACCTGAATTGTACCACACAACTGAGCTTGTGCATACACGCTTTGCGACTTGGCGAGAATCTTTTGTTAAGACAGTCAAAGCTCTTAGAAATACAGCAATCGAAATTACCCAAACTGGTTAACGTGGGCACCAATGTGAAAAGGTCGTGTGACCCGCCGATAATCCAGCACATACATAAATAATCGCCAGCAGGACCATCTGAGAGCAGGCAAAGAGAATGGAGGCAAAGCGTCGAAGTGTCGGCGCGTTAGCGAGTGCTCTAATCAGCAGGTACCTGAATCAGCCAGTACTTGAATCAGCCAGTGCCTGAATCAGCCAGTGCCTGAACCAGCGAGTGCCTGAATCAGCGAGTGCCGGGTTCGCGACTGAGACGGCTGGGGCGATCAACCATCGCGGCGCGAGTGAGGTCAGACCAGAACATGCGATAGTTGGTATCAAAGGTGTATCCGAGCTTGCGGTCAACATCGACCGGGCGTTCGTGGGTAGTCATCATATCTGGGGAGATATTCCATCGAACATCGTTGTAATTGGGGTCGCCATAGGAGCAACCGCCCAAGGTAGCCGCCGCGCCGACCAGAGCGATCGTGCCGACAACGAAACGAAGTGAGGATTTAGTCGAGCAGGACATTTCGGCTCCTTCAGCACAAGGTACAAACGACACGAACTGGATTAAATCAAACCGGATTAAATCAAACTGGATTGGACCAAAATTAATAAGTCAACTCTCGAAAGTCGTCTTTCGAGCGCATAAGGCAGGACACTGCAAGACAAGGCGAGCGTGACTAGATGTGTAGCGAGTGTACGCGACGATAAGGTTCGAGCCAACTGCTATTTAACGACCAAACTAACCGGGTACGCTCCGGCTGA
The DNA here is from genome assembly GCA_038240875.1 of Phycisphaerales bacterium. Lineage (GTDB taxonomy): Bacteria > Planctomycetota > Phycisphaerae > Phycisphaerales > UBA1924 > JBBRGG01. The sequence continues at coordinate 20,005 of JBBRGG010000014.1, forward strand.
GCCCAAACTAAATGGGCCCAGTAGCCGCCCACGTGCATTCCATCCACGCCGGACGAGTGTTGTACCCGAAGCCAGCTCCCAAGTCAATGGCGCAGGTTATTGTTAGGTACCTGTTTGAGTCGCAGCGTGAGCTAACGTGTGATCGTTGTGGGTTCGCTGTTAGCACTGTCAAAGTCTTGCTATCGCTGCTCACTCTACAGCTACAGGAATCAGCCGGTTGCACTACTCACGCTGCAGCTTTGGCAGGTAACGGCAACGTGATCAGCGAGGTGTCAGCGAGAGAGCACAAGCTCCTGGGCGTTCTCTCTAAACTTTTGCAGTCTAAACGTTTACAATCGGCAACGATAGTGAAACCACACGCCAAAGGCAACTAAACAATCTGGCGCGCCAGTTGCAACTAGTCTCACCATGAAAATGGAACGCTTTACCACGATGGCTCAGCAAGCGCTCGCAGAGGCTCAGACCGATGCGATTAATCGCAAAAACCCCGAGGTTACTGGCTTGCACGTTTTGGCGGCGATGCTCGACGACCACGCCGGGCCGGTCTCTTCTATTTTGACCAAAGCCAGCCTTGATCCGGTTCGCGTTAAGCAAGTGGCGTTGGCAGAATTATCGCGTATGCCCACGACGACTTCCGGTGCTGGCGGCGCGGGGCGTGCACTACTCGAAGTCTTGGCGAAAGCCGAGGACCTTAGCAAGAAGATGGGTGACTCGGTGGTCAGCAGCGAGCACGTTTTGCTGGCGTTGGTCGAAATCACCGGGCCAGCCAAGCAAGTTCTTACGACGCTCAATGCGAACAAGTCGCGCCTTGAAGAAGCGATCAAAGCGATACGTGCGGCATCAGGCGTGACCAACGTCGGCGACGCCAACGCCGAGAGCGGCTTTGAGGCTCTGAAAAAATACTCGATCGATCTCACCGAGCGAGCCCAGCAAGGGAAGCTCGACCCGGTGATTGGTCGCGACGAAGAAATCCGGCGTTGTATGCAGGTGCTCGGTCGGCGCACCAAAAATAATCCTGTGCTCATCGGCGAGCCGGGCGTCGGTAAAACCGCAATTGCCGAGGGGCTCGCGCTTCGTATCGTCAATGGCGACTGCCCGCAAGCAATGCGTGACACGCGGATCATGGCTCTTGACGTAGGCCAACTTCTCGCGGGCGCGAAGTTTCGTGGCGAGTTTGAAGAACGCTTAAAGAGCGTGCTTCGCGAGGTGCAAGCCAGCCAATCCAAAGTCGGCGGCCAAGTAATTCTCTTCATCGACGAGTTGCACACGATCATCGGGGCCGGAGCCGCAGAAGGCGCGGTGAGCGCGGGCAACCTGCTCAAGCCAGCACTTGCGCGTGGCGAGCTACGCTGCATCGGCGCGACCACGCTTGATGAATATCGCAAGCACGTTGAAAAAGATGCGGCATTTGAGCGGCGGTTCCAGCCGATTTTGGTCGAGCAGCCCACCGTCGAACAAACAATCGCGATTCTGCGCGGCCTCAAACCTCGCTACGAAGCTCACCACGGCGTGCGCATCCAAGACGGCGCGATCCTTGCAGCGGCGCAGCTGAGCCACCGCTATATTGCTGATCGCTTCCTGCCTGATAAAGCAATCGACCTGATCGATGAGGCCGCGAGCCGTTTGCGGATTGAGAACGACAGCATGCCCACCGAGCTTGATGAGCTTCGTCGCAAGATCATGCAATTAGAGATCGAGCGCGAAGCCTTGCGATTGGAAGCTGCGGAGTCAAGTAAATCAAGCCCGATGCGATCTACAAGCGACGAGCGTGGCGCCAAAGCGCAACTCGAAAAAGTCGAGCGCGAACTAGGCGAACTTCAGGAACGAAACGGTGCGCTCACCGCACGCTGGGAAGAGGAAAAGCGCGAGCTCGACGCGATCAAATCAATCAAGCAGGAAATGGACGCGAAGCAAACCGAGCTTGACCAAGCCCAGCGGCGAGGCGATTTGGAGCGTGCCGCACGGATTCGGTATGGAGAGTTGCGCGATCTAGCCGAGCGGCTTGTGATTGCAGAACGCAAGGCTGCGGAACGCCAAGCCAAGGGCGACGCGCTAGTGAAAGAAGAAGTGGATTCGGAAGCAGTTGCAGAGATTGTTGGCCGCTGGACAGGAATTCCTGTGTCTCGATTGGTCGAAGCCGAGCGCGACAAACTTGTGCGAATGGAGACGCAACTTGCCAAGCGCGTGATCGGGCAGGAAGAAGGATTGCGCGCGGTGAGCGACGCGGTTCGGCGTGGCCGAGCAGGGTTGAGCGACCCCAATCGCCCGGTAGGTTCGTTCTTGTTCTTGGGGCCAACCGGGGTGGGCAAGACCGAAACGTGCAAAGCGCTCGCCGAGTTTTTGTTTGATACCGATGAGGCAATCGTGCGCATCGACATGAGCGAATATGGCGAGAAACACGCCGTCGCGAGGCTGATCGGCGCACCCCCTGGTTACGTCGGCTATGACGAAGGCGGTCAATTGACCGAGACGGTTCGGCGCCGGCCCTACTGCGTTGTGCTACTCGACGAAATCGAAAAGGCACACCCCGACGTCTTCAACATCCTCTTGCAAGTGCTCGAAGATGGCAGGTTGACCGACGGCCAAGGTCGCACCGTTGACTTCCGCAACACCATCGTCGTGATGACCAGCAACTATGGCAGCGCACAGATCCAAGAACTCGCCTCGGGCGGCGCGGAAGATTGGGAGATCGACGCGGCGATCCGCGAACTCATCAAGCGCGGGCCAGCAGGCTCTGCTGCGGACGAATTCGGCAAAGCCGCTGGCTTGCCCACGCACGTTCGCAACGTGATGGCTAAAGCCGCAGCGACAATGTCCGGTGGGCTTATGCGGCCCGAACTTTTAAACCGCATCGATGAAGTTATCATCTTCCACCAGCTCAAAAAAGATCAGCTAGGCAGGATCGTGTTGATCCAATTGGAGCGTTTGCGGCAACGGCTTGCCGAGCGCGAGATGAAGCTGGATGTTGATGATGCCGCGATCAAAGAAATCGCAATCGAAGGATGGGACCCGGCGTATGGAGCAAGGCCGCTCAAGCGTGCGATCCAGCAACGCATCGAGAACGCGCTGGCGTCACGGATCCTCGCGGGTGAGTTCTTCGCGGGCGACACTATTCATGTTGGTTTCGATGGCGGAAAGTACATGTTCGCGAAGAGGTAAGTGAATCGTTATTAATTTGAAGAAACAAGTGCAGGTGGCCAAGTTAGGATGCTTTGGGTACTCTGTCTCTGAGAGAGGGTTTTGTGTTTCATTTCAATATAACTTCGCTCGAAATTCAAGTGTTATTCGTATGATCACCCATGATCACCCATGATCACCCATGATCATCCATGATCATCCATGATCATCCATGATCCTTCAAGTCATCGAAGTCTCTTCAGACTTCGATGCAGTACACATCAATCATCCGATGGCGGAAGCTACAAAGAGAACCTCAAGCGTGAGCGAGCGGGCTTTCTTCGTGGCTTATGCCTCAGGTGCATTGCCATTACTTGTGAGTGGAGGTGAAATGCGTCGTCTTTATAGTGGAAAGCCGGACGCCTCACCTACTTTAAAAAACTCCGTCTCTTCAGCGTCGGAGTACATGCTGAGTCCAGAGGTGTCGTCAGACGGCTGTTCGCGGTGTTATGTTGCCAATTACCTCATGCATGCCTCTTCATAAAGTGCTTGGCGAAATACTACTTATTTTTGTTGACATCGTAAATCTGTGATGTAGATTAAATTTCACGAAGACAGCTTCGTGGCAGAGACGTTCTCTGGACTGCCCAAGTTCACATGATCTTCCTCACCAGTCACATCCTATCTAAGTAGCCTGCCATGAAAATGACCAAAACGCTTGTCGTTACTACCCACGCAAATCGCAAGCACCTTTTCGGGATGATAGCCCTTACTGGTCTTGTCCTTGGGCTCGCTCAAGCACAAGTGCAGGCGGAGTCCGTCTTTGTGCCCAACTCTTCGTTCGAGTCGCCCGAGTTGGCCGATGGTACGTCGATCATTAACTCGGTCCCTGGTTGGACTTTCACGGGTTCCGGGGCCTTTCAGACCGGCATCTTAAATCACGATGACACTGCCTTTCTC
>JBBRGG010000015.1:0-23985 GCA_038240875.1 Phycisphaerales bacterium
GGCGGCCTCAGCGGGCAGGTCGGCGTTGTCGTCGATCCATCGGGTGAATCCATCGTCTTACTCGCGAAGGACACGGATTTCGAGACTCTTCGCCCACTGATCGTCTCACTTATCCAGCCTGGCAACGCGACAAACCTCACCGTCAAGGTCTATCCCCTTTCGAGCACAACCGCCGATCGTGCCGCTCGCGCATTAACCGATCTCTTCCTCGAACAACCTCGTGGCCGCCAGGCGCAGCGCGTCCGCGCGATCGATCTTGCAATCCCAGGGCCCACTGGCCCGGTTGTCGGTCGCATCGATCCCGCAAGCATCAAGATAGCGCAAGCTCCATCGGGGACTTCGCTCATCATCGCGGCCCCTGCCGAAGCCATCTCGCTGATCGACCGTCTCATCGAAGCAGTCGACCAAAGCCCTGTTGCTGACAGGCTCGAAATCACGCGTTACGCGATGAACAACGCTCGCGCGAGCGAGCTATCAGGTACACTTCAAGAGCTCTTCGATGCCCAGCGTCAAGGCCCCGGCAGCGACGACGCAACGCGTGCACGCTTCATCGCCGACGACCGCACAAACTCACTCTTGGTCACCGCGTCTCGCGCGCAGCACGCCGAGGTTGTCCGCGTGCTTGGCTCTGCCGACGCACCCGCCGACGCCGACGACGCGGAACTCGCCTTGATCACGCTGAAAAACGCCTCTCCATCGACTATTGAGCGCATTGTTCGCCAAGTGATCGTTGGTCGTGACCCCGCAAAGGCCGAACGCATCCGAATCAGCGCTGCCGAAGATTCACGCCTGTTTGTCGTCCGCGCGCCCAAGGACTTGCTCGCGGAAGTCCGCGACATCATCGCGCAGGCCGACACAACCGACGCCGCTGGGCTGCCGGTTCGCTCTATCGCGCTCGAACGTGCGAACGCGCAGCAAGTTGCCACGGCCCTCCAGCAATTCTTTTCCGAGCGTGCCCGTGCCCAATCTCGCCCCGGTTCCTTTGGCAGTGAATCCAACATCGCAATCGTCGGCGACCAGCGCAGTGGTACCATCGTTGTCGCCGCAAACGACGATGATTTCGCTACGATCCAAGGCCTTGTCAAATCCTTCGACGCTCCCAAAGAAGCCCGCGATCTGCAGCTCAAGGTCATCCCCTTGAAGCACGCCGACGCGTCGCAAACCGCCGACACGCTTCGAAACCTCGCTGAAGAGATGCGCTGGTCGGGCACGAACGTGAACAACGCCGATAGCGATGTCTTCATTGAAGCTAACGACCGCACCAACGCCCTAGTCATCATGGGCAAAGGCGAAGTCTTCGCCACCGTCGAGCGAGTTCTTGCAACGCTCGATCAGCCAACGCCCGACGGCCAAGCCTTTCAGGTTGCCGTCGCAATCGAGGTGAAAAACTCCGACGTACAGGCCATTCGCACCGCGATCTCTCGCGTCATGGCCACGCCCGGCTGGCGCTCATGGCGGGGTGTAGATCCAGCCGCGGTGACCGTCGAGATCGATCGCGTTCGTCGCGCACTCATCATTGTTGGCAAGAAAGATCGCGTCGATCAAGCTATCTCGTACATCAAAACCCTCGACGCAGCCGACACGGGCGCTGCGCCGCAAACCATCGAAGCCATCACGCTCCAGAATGCTCGTGCCGACCGCGCTGGCCAGAGCCTTCGCCAGTTCTTTACCGATCGCGCCCGCGCCCAAGGTATTGATACTCCACAAGCCACTATCCTCGGCTCTCCCGATGGCAACGTCATCATCGTCGCGGGCGACGAAGCCTCCATCAAAACCGTGCGCGATCTTGTTGCCCAGATCGATCAACCCGACCAAGGCAAGGACCGCCGCGTCGAAGTCTTCGTCCTCTCCAATGGCACCGCCGCCGACGCCGCCAACGTTATCCGCTCGGTATTCACCACCAAACAAGGCGCGGACAACCCCGTCGTCGTGACTCCACAACCAAGCACCAATTCACTGATCGTCGCCGCGCCCGAAGCGCTCTTTCCCCAGGTTCAAGCACTGTTAAAACAGCTCGACGCACCGCCCAACGCCGAAGAAGTCAACATCGAAACCGTGACGCTCAATACGGCACGCGCGGCCGACGTCGCCACCGCACTGAAATCCGCGCTGCCTCCCAATGTCAAGGTCACGATCACTCCCGTGACCCGGAGCAACACCATTATCCTGACCGGCTCACGCGAGGCAGTCGCTCTTGCAATGACTCAGGTAGCCAAGCTCGACGAAGAGCCCGTTCGTAGTGGCTTGGTCTTTCGTCGCGTGCGACTTGCAGCAGGCGATGCCGCCGACGTCAGCTTCACTCTCGAACAACTGCTTACCGCACGGCCTCGCCTAGCAGGTGACGCGCAAGCGAGCATCGATTACTCTCGCACCGACAATACAATCACGATCTACGCGCCCGCCGACCAACTCGAAGAAATCCTAAGAATCATCACCGAGCTTGATCAGCCCAACGGCGTTGCACGCCAAACCGAGTTTGTCAAACTGGAATACGCTCGCGCTGAACAAACCGCTTCAGCACTCCGCGTTTTCTACGGCCGATTTGCCCCCGAAGCCGACACCCCTGGCGCCCGCCGCGTCACGATCATTCCCGACACCGTAAGCAATTCACTCGTGATCCGCGCCGACGCGTCGCAATGGGAAGGTATCCGCGCGCTGCTTACCAAACTCGACACCAAGGAATACGACACGTCGCAGCAACTCACCGTGATCCCTCTCGAACACGCCGAAGCACCAAGCGTGGCTCGCGCACTCAACGAAGGCTTCCGCGCCCCAATCGAAGAGCAGATCCGCCGTGCCGAAGCCGAATCACGCCGCGGCAATCAACTTAATCAACGTGGTAACGAAACTCGCACCGAAGTGCCCATCCTCGTTGATGCCTCCAGCGTTCCCAGCGTGAGCGCTGAACCACGCACCAATTCTCTTGTCATCTTTGCCAAGCCCAAGGACGCCGAACGCATCGCGAGCATCGTTCGCCAACTCGACGTCGCGGGCTTTGAAGACATGCCTGCGGCTCGCATCATTCCTCTCGCCGTCGGCAAGCCTTCCGCAATCGCGGCCACTATTCGCGAGGTCTACCTCAATCAAACCGAGCGAGTTCGTGGACCGCGCGCGACGCTCGTGATCGGCGACGATACCGCTGGCGCACTCATCGTCCGCGCCGATGATGAACGCTTCGCCGAAGTCTCCGCGCTGGCTACTGCTCTTCAACAACAAGGCCAGATCGGCCGCGTTCAACCACATGTTGTCCGCTTGAAGCACGTTTCCGCCGCTCGCCTGCGCCCAACGCTTCTCGCCACATTCACCGAGACCGCGCGCACGCAAGGCGAGACCATCGCTATCGAAATCGATCGCGGCTCTAACACCCTTGTCGTCGCTTGCTCCGCGCGCCTCTTGGAACAAATCAAAGCCGTCGTCGAAGAACTCGATCAACCCTCACCCACTCCCGATGGCGAACCCAACGCAACCCAGAACCTCCTCGGCGATTCGCTCACCATCGCCGACGTTACCAACAACGACCCCGCTCAGATCCGCGCCACCCTCGAACAACTCGGCGTGACACGCGCCCAACCTCTCGATAAACCGGGCCTCGTCTCCGAGCCTGTCACGCTTTCACTGCTTACCAGCCGCCGCGCTATCGCCATTGCCGGTTCCGCAGCCGATGCACGCGTGGTTTCGTCCCTCATTCGCGCGCTCGATGTCGCACCAGCAAACGCCGAGCAATCTGTTGGCGTAGTCCAGGTCAAAGTCGCTCGCGCCAGCGCACTGGCTCGCACGCTCAATGCCATGTTGTCACCCGCTGGTGCAAGCGGGGGCGCAGCAGGCAGCGTAACTTCGGGCGCGTCTTCGCCGCCAGCGCGAGCGCTCGCAGAGCATGTTCGCCGCCTGAGCGTCCTCGGCGCTGGAGCAGTTGCTCCTGATCTTGCAATCGATCTGACCGTGCCTATCCGTCTCATCCCCGACGACGACGCCAACATCTTGGTCATCGCTTCCAACAAACCCAACGTAGCGGCGATGCGTGAAGTTGTCGCATCACTCGACCGCTTGCCCCTGGGCGACGCAGTTCTCGTTCGCATCTTTCCACTCGAGAACGCCAGCGCGATCCGAGTCAAAGCCGTGCTCGATGGCCTCTTTGCCCAAGGCGACGCCCTTCGCCGCCTCCCGGGCACTTCCCGCGAAGCTCTTCCAACCACGGCGACCGGCCAAGCCCTCGCGAGCGAAATCGCAATCTCTATTGACGACCGCACCAACAGCCTCATCGTCGCCGCACGCGAAGAAGCTGTCGCGCTGGTCGAGGTGCTCATCCGTGATCTCGATGGCGAAAAAGCCGGTAAATGGATCGAGCCGATGGTGATCCCGCTGGCTAACGCCGACGCTGTCCTTGTCGCCGACAAACTCCGCGAAATTCTAATCCGTGGCTTAGCCACCACTCCCGACGCCATCGGCCTCCAACGCCAATATGGTCGTCTCCGCATCGCCAAAGAACGCGACGCAACTTCTGCACTCCCCGCTAATCCTGTCTCGCCTTCAGATGCGGCCGCGCCCGCGAATCCTGCACTGCCCGCACAGGCGCAATCGCCCACCGAATATGTCGAAACCGATCTCTTCGCACCAGTTTCTGGCCTCATCATTACAGCACAAGAAGAATCCAACTCACTCTTGGTCATCGGCACGCCCGGCAACAACGCCGCGGTCAAAGCACTCGTCGCCCAACTCGACATTCCCATCGCTGGCATCGATTCGCAGGTCCGCATGTACCCCTTGAAGTATGCCGCTGCTGATCGCGTCGCGACCCTCTGCCGCGAGTTCTTCCGCCAGCGTTCCGCGACCGAGCCCGTGCCTCGCAAAGCAGACGACGTCATCATCACCACCGACGTCCGCACCAACACGCTTATCGTCGCGACCAGCCCGCGCTCTTTCGCCATTCTCGAAGGCCTCCTCAAAACCTTCGACGCCGAACGCGCCAACTTCACCGTTGGCATGCACGTCCTTCCAGTCAAAGACGTAGACGTACGCACGCTCGCGCCTCGTATTGAAAGGCTCATGCGCGAGCGCCTTTCCGCCGCCGCTCAAGCTGGCTCGGTTCGCAACCCTCTCGACGCCTTCACTATCGAAGCCGAGCCCGTCAACAACCTCCTCATCATCTCGTGCAGCGATGAAAACCTCGTCGTAATCAAAGAGCTTGTCGCCGCCCTTACCGCGAACACTTCCGAGTTAGCCGCGAGCGAACGCGTCGAGATCATGCAGCTCACCAAGGCTCGCGCCGACGAAGTTGCTACGTCCATCCAATCTCTCTACGTCGAAAAAGAACTTCAGCGTCGCGGCCCAGGCTCCGTCCGCGTCACCGCCAATGAACGACTGAATGCCCTCATTGTTTCAGGTAACGAACAAGACATGATCGAGATCCGCGCCCTCGCCGCCCGCCTTGATCGAGCCGAAGTCGCCGCCGTGCAGCAGATCAAGTGGATCCCGCTCAAGAGCGCGAACGCGAGCGAAGTTGTCCAACTTTTGCAGAGCGTTCTTGCCGGTCGCCCCATGGGTGGTGGTCGTGGCGTTGCCGCTCGCCAGGCTACCCGCGTTCAATTCATTCGCGACACCTTCATCAAAGATCTTGAAACTCGCATCGGCACCAAGCCCACCGAAACCGAGCTCGATGGCGCGATCCGTGACCAAGTCACACTCACACCCGACACGCGCACCAACGCAATCTGGATTACCGCGCCCGAACCCATGATGGTCCTCATCACCGAGATGATCGGCGATATGGAATCCAGCAGCGCGGGCGCTCGCAAGATCGAGTATTACCGCCTGAAAAACGCCGACGCGCGACAGATGGCCGTCCTCCTCCGCGATACCTTCAACCTCCGCGAGCAAGGCCGATCTCTCGTCCTGATCCCCACCGGCGGTGCACAAGACCAAGCTCCGAATCCTGCTATCAAAGCAGCAGATATCCCAACCATCGAAGGCGAGTTCCCCGGCTCTTCCGTCACGCCCGTTCCCGATGAACGCATGCAATTATCCGTCGCTATCGACGCACGCACCAACACTCTCGTCGTCTCAGGCACAGAGGAATATCTCACGCTTGTTCGCACTCTCGTCGAACGCCTCGATTCCATCGAAGCAACCGAGCGCGACCGCCGCGTCTATCACCTTCGCAATGCCAAGGCTAAAGACATCGAGACCACGCTTCAGTCCTACTTCCGTGGCGAGAACGACACCGAGCGCCGAACCCTCGGCGCGGATCAGGCCGGCTCGTTGCTTCGCCGTCTCGAAGAAGAAGTCACCGTCATCGGCGACACGAGCAGCAATAAGCTCGTAATCTCAACAAGCCCTCGCTACATTGAAGCTGTGATGGAAATCGTTAAAGAGCTCGACAGCCCGCCCCCGCAGGTCATGATCCAGGTCCTCCTGGCCGAAGTTACGCTCGATCAGTCCGACTCTTGGGGCATGGATGTCTCCGTCGGCCCCTTCGGCGGCGAAGGGTACAGAATCGGCACGTCCGCTGCCAACGCTGGCATTGCCACGAGCCTCGGCGTCCCAAATCTCTCCGTCTCCTCCGCCGATTTCAGCTTGCTCGTTCGCGCACTCGAAGCCCAAGGCAAGCTCGAAGTTCTCTCCAACCCACAAGTCCTCGCGAATAACAACGAAACCGCGCGCATCCAGGTCGGCGAAGACGTTCCCCTCGTCGATGGAGTCGAACGCTCCAGCCAGGGCAATTCGTTCGCGAACGTTCGCCGTGAAAAAGTCGGTATCATCCTTGATGTCACACCTTCGATTTCCTCCGATGGCTTTGTTCGCATGGAAATCTCTCCGGTCATTTCGCAGCTCACCCAGCGCACCGTCCAAATAGCGCAAGGAATCTCCTCTCCCATCATCTCTGAACGCAGCGTCGATACCGTCGTCACCGTCAAAGATGGCCAATCCGTGGTCATAGGCGGCCTCATCCAGACCACCGAAGAACAACGCCGCAGCAAGGTTCCCATTCTTGGCGACATTCCCATCTTGGGCCTTCCCTTCCGTACCACGCAAACTTCCAACGTCAAGACCGAACTCCTGGTCATCTTGACGCCGCGTGTCGTCTCTGGTCAATCCGAAGCCGATGTCGCAAAGACACGCGAGATCAGTTCGCAAGCCATCGACCGCCTCGAAGACCCCTCAGCAATCGAAGACTATCTTGAACAGATCAAGGCGGACATTCGCCGCTCGCGTGGCCGCACCGACCTCGACGCGCTCGTTCCCTCTTCGTCTCCCGCCCCTTTGTCAAGCCCAAACGCATCGACCAAGCCCGATGGATCTATAAGTGGCATTCTCTCCCCAAGCTCAGGCTTACCAGCAAATCAACCGCAAGTGCCCATGTCGAACGCGCCGCTTGTTCCATTGATTGGTCCACTACGAAATCCGTTGGTTGATCCATTAGCCCCCTTTGATCCACTTGCGCCTACAACCCAAGTGGTTCCGAGCACGCCCGTGCAAGTTCTTTCAAACCCAATGCAAGCAAGGCCAACTTCGCTCACCACTTCAACAGCCGTAACGCCCTCACCAACGATCAAGCCACTAACTCTCTCTCCATCAACTCCAGCGCAGCTTCCTGATCCTGATGCCCTTGGGCCATTAATCCCTGTGCCGCCTGCAGGTTCAGCCAGTGGTGCTGGCAGTGGTGGGGGATCGCGATGACCAATCAGCCATCGGACACAACGAATCAAACCGGCGGCACATATTCGTTATCCCTTGGGTCTCTCGCGCGCACACAAACAAGGCAACTCAACCCATGGCTGCGTTTCATCTGCGCACTCGCCGCTTTACTCGCTCCAATAGCCATCCTCACCGGCTGTGTCACCGAAGGCAAGCAGCCCCGCAACGTCGCGGCTCAACCCGCTGAGACGATTCCCACAACGCTCCAAATGTGGGTTCGCACGCCTCTTCCCGATACTGATGGCAATGGCTTTCCCGATACCCTTCCAGTGACGGTCTACCTGTTCGTAGAGGGGTACCCCCTCTCTTTGGACGTTCCAGGCACGTTTCGCTTCGAGCTTTTGAGTGCCGAGGGAAAGCTCGCGCGGGCGTGGACCTTTGATGAAGCGCAGTGCAAGGCCGCGATCCGCCGTGCAGGGCCTGGACCAGCGTATGTATTTGCCCTATCAGTACTTGGGGATGGGAGCGACCGCGTCCGCCGCCAAAGTGTCGACCTCACCGCAACATTTACTCCAAGGTTGTCGGCTTTGGGTTTTCAGCCCGAGCCGGTTCGAGCGCGCACGACGACGATCCAACTCGGGCAGTGACACAGCCTTGTTACAACTCACATAGCTCGCTCGGTATTGCCTGAAAAGGTGTCCAATCCCTTAACACATTCTTAATTGCGAGCAGCACTTCGTGAATCCTCCTGCCTGCACACACTTACGTGAATCAAAGGGCTAGCCAAAGTTGGCTCGCCGTTTAGTCTGGCTTTGGTTGCGCTCCTGTGCCTGCGATAAGGAAACACTTCAATGCTGCTAATTGTTCACTGTCGTACGCTCGCGATTGTTGTGTGTGCAGCGTCCACTGTTGCGCTGAACGCAGAGCCTGCTCCAACTCCTGAATCCAACTTGCCCGCGGCTTCACCTGTAGTTTCGTCTGCAAACGTTCGAATGCAGGCGTCGGGCGCCACATTCCCGCAACCGCTCTACGAAAAGCTAGTCGTGGAATATGAACGCCTGAACCCAAGCGTTCAGATCAGTTATCAAGGTGGTGGTTCGGGCGCAGGCATCCGCGCAATCTCCGATAAGGTTGTTGCCTTTGCTGCTTCCGACGCGCCACTGACCGCAAAGCAAATCGAAGGCTTGGGGGGCGTAGACGCCATCATCGAAGTTCCCATGGTTGCTGGCGGCGTAGTTCCCGCGTACAACGTTCCCGGCGTAACCGAACCACTGAAGTTCACGGGCGAGCTTCTCGCGGACATCTATATGGGCCGCGTCACCAAGTGGAACGATTCGAAAATTGCTGACATAAATCCTGGCATCACGCTACCCAATCTCGCCATTACTCCTGTCTATCGCAGCGACGGGAGCGGCACCACCTTCGTCTTTACCAACTACCTCACCACTCTTTCTGAAGACTTCGGCTCGTCGGTCGGCAGAGGGACGCAAGTCAACTGGCCTATCGGCATCGGCGGTAAGGGCAACCCTGGTGTCGCCGCTGCGGTCCAGAAAACTAAAGGCGCTCTTGGTTATATGGAAATGAATTTCGCCAAGGCAAACTCCATCGCCTTTGGCTTGGTAAAGAACTCTGCAGGCAACTTTATTCTCGCGACTCCGGATTCGATTACCTCTGCTGGCAAAGCTGCGGTCGGCTCATTCAAAGGATCGCGCCTTGTTGCCAACATCTGGAACCAGCCTGGCGACGACGTATACCCAATTGCGGCCTTTACTTACATCATCATTTACAAGGACCTTCGCAATATCGGATCGCAAAGCGAAGCAAACGCGTTGATTGGGTTTCTCACGTGGGCTTCGCACGCGGGTCAGAAAATCGCCAAGGAAATGGATTACGCGCCCCTCAGTGAGCCTGTTCGCTTGAAAGTAACAGAAGCACTCAGATCCGCAACGTTTCAAGGTAAGCCTGTCAATCTACCAACCGCTGCTCCAGCCCAAACTGCACCGGTGACCTCGGCCAACTGAGCCGACGCCTTTGCTGGCGTCTTAATCGATTGCCATAACTTCAACATCCAAGCACGCATCAGCGATTGCCACGCATACACCCTTCTCGCACGTTCCTCAAACCGACGCCACCAAACGATGTCACCAAGCGAATCCAATCCGATACCCATGACTTCGAAGGGTTCTGGGGAGGCGACGGCACAGTCTGTTGGTGCAATTCAACCGCAACCTCATCAGCGCAATCCTTCGTCGAAGCAACGCCGTAAGGGTCCATTGAGCGATCAGATTCTTGACTTTGCTGCCCGGGCCTCGGGCGTGGGCATCGTGTTATTGCTCGTCGCGCTCTTGGTCGTGCTTACCAATGCGGCGTGGCCTTCGATCAAGGCCAATGGCTTTGGATTCTTGACTGGTACAACCTGGCGCGTCAACGAACTCGAGCGCCCGCAGCGCGACTCCGCAGGGAAAATCGTCTACGACGCGAACGACGAGATGGTGATGATTATCGAACCCGCCGTGTATGGTGCGGCTCCGGTGATCTATGGCACGGTCATCAGTTCAACCATCGCGCTGGTGCTCGCTGTGCCTCTCTCGCTCGGGGCTGCGCTCTTTCTAGTTCGCATCGCGCCGCGTTGGCGCGTCGCCGCACCCGTGGCGTTTTTCATCGAGTTTCTCGCGGCGATTCCCAGCCTTGCTTATGGCGTGTGGGGAATCTTTGTTCTCGTGCCCTTCATGGGAAAGGTAGTTGGCCCTGCCGCCAAAGCCTCCCTCGGAGAGATCCCGCTCTTTGATTGGCTCTTCTTTCGCACGCTCAACGTTGGCGGGCAGAACACTCGTTACGAAATCACGATCAATGGCTGGAACATGCTTACCGGGGCAACTGTTCTCGCGATCATGATCCTGCCCATCATCACGGCGATCAGCCGCGACGTGCTTCGCGCGGTGCCTCGACAACAAATCGAAGCCACGCTCGCGCTAGGCGCAACATGGTGGCAAAGCTCATGGATGATGTTGCGGTATGCGCGGGCTGGGCTGTTTGGCGCGATCATTCTTGGACTTGCCCGAGCGGCGGGCGAAACTATGGCTGTCACGATGGTCATTGGAAATAAAAACCAGATCGTCGCTTCCTTCTTTGAGCCCGCGCAGACTATGGCGAGCTTACTCGCGACCGAGTTCGCCGAGGCCAAGCCAGATCAGCGCTCGTCGCTCCTCCACGTTGCACTCGTGCTCCTCATCATTTCACTGGGCATCAATATCTTGGCGCGCTGGCTTGTCGTCGGCTCGGCTTCCAAGGGATCCGCAGGGCATTAACACCGAACTCATGATCATCACGACCGCACTCATCCACCGCACGCCTTACCAGCGATTTACTCGCGCGACTAGCGCGGTGATGGCGTGCATCTGCGTCGCGTTTGCCGCAATGATCCTCGCGATTCTCGCGATGGTTGTAGTTTATCTCTTTACACGCGGGTTTAACGCCGTCTCCCTCGACTTCTTTACCAAACTTCCTACGGGCGACCAGACCAACCCCGGTGGCATGCTCAACGGGCTTGTCGGCACTGGTGTCTTGATCGCGCTGGCTTCGGCGTTTGGCATTCCCTTTGGCGTGCTTGCGGGAATTTATCTATCTGAGTATCCGGATGATCGCTGGTTTACCGGCCCGGTACGGTTTATTTGCGACGTGCTCGCGGGCGTGCCTTCGATTGTTGTGGGGATTCTGGGGTATGAGCTTTTGGTTGTGCCACTGGGCGGATACAGCGGCTGGGCCGGTGCGGGCGCGCTCGCGTTTATCATGATCCCGATTGTCGCGCGGACGACCGAAGAAATGCTCCGGCTGGTTCCTCGCGCCTACCGCGAAGGTTCACTGGCACTTGGCGCAACCAAGGCGCAAACTATTTTCCGCGTTGTTCTTCCGTCGGCTACAGGCAGCGTCATCACGGGCATCTTGCTCGCCCTTGCTCGCATCGCCGGCGAGACGGCGCCTCTGCTCTTCACTGCTGGGTATAGCCGCCTCTTGACGACCAATCCAAACGAGCCCTTCCCCTCGCTTACAATCCAGATCTACCAAGCTTCGCAGAATGCTTCGCCCGCGCAGCAGAATCTTGCCTGGGCGGGCATGCTCGTGCTCGTTACCTGCTTCCTGATCTTGAGTGCGGCGATCCGCTTTGTTGCATCTCGGAGCATCCGAACCCCATCCTGACCTGCGTCACCTCGTTCGTACCAACGCGTGAACCCTACGAGTGCCGCATGACTTCTCTCGATACAAACAAGGCTTCCATGCCTCCCTCTCAATCAAACCAAGTCTTGCTTCGCCCAATCGATATGACCGAGCGTGCGCCTCAGGCGCGTCGCTATGAAGTGATCGAGGCAATCCGTGCAAATCGCGAGCACACGCCATCGATCCACCAGATCGTTGATCCCAAAGACTCGGTCCTTTCCATCCGTGGTTTTTCTCTTTGGTACAGCAAGTCTCAGGCTTTGCACAAGGTTTCGCTCGAAATCGCCCGTGGCCGCGTGACCGCACTCATCGGCCCTTCTGGTTGCGGCAAGTCCACCCTTCTGCGCAGCGTCAACCGGCTCAATGACCTCATCGATGGCGTTCGCGTCGATGGGTCTATGAACGTTTCGGGACAAAGCGTCTATGGACCTGGCGTTGATGTCATTGACTTACGCAAGCGCGTGGGCATGGTCTTCCAAAAGCCAAATCCATTTCCCACAAGCATCTTTGAGAATGTTGTCTATCGCCTTCGCATCGATGGCGTGCGCTCGCGATCTACCTTGCGCGATGCGTGCGAGAGCGCGTTACGAAGCGCGGCCCTGTGGGACGAAGTGAAAGACCGTCTTGATCAATCCGCGATGGGGCTTTCGGGTGGTCAGCAGCAACGCCTGTGCATCGCGCGGGCAATTGTCGCCGATCCGGCTTTGTTGTTGCTTGATGAGCCTTGCTCGGCTCTTGACCCCATCGCGACGCTTCGCATCGAGGAACTCATCCGCGAGATCAGCCGTCGCTACACGGTCCTGATCGTGACGCACAACATGCAACAGGCAGCGCGCGTGTCTGATGCCACGGCATTCATGTACCTTGGTCGGCTGGTTGAGTATGGCCCGACTCGCGCGATCTTCCAAGTGCCCAAGCTCCCCGAAACCGAGGATTACGTCTCGGGCCGATTCGGGTAGGTTGTTACGACGCGACTTACCCACAAAGCGTTGTGGCATGGCTGCCAGCCGACTGTGCCGATTTTGTCTCTTTCTGCGTTCCTATAGCGGATTGGACAGATACCGATACCCATGAGCGACCGATAGTGGTGCCTACAGTCTGGAGTAGGCCTCGAATGTCGCAAGGTAGGCATTTGGTAGGTCCTTTAATGACGCATGGAACTCGACATGAACCCCCCAGCGCAGCAGACCGGGACCAAGGCAATACCCCCTGCGGTGAACGCATTGAGCCCTGAATTTCTCGAAGCCGAATATGACCGGTATAAGAAGGACCCGGCATCGATGCCGTCGGATCTTCGTGCATTTTTCCAAGGCTTTGACCTAGCGATGGCGGGGCCGATGGCTGGCTTGAAATCAGCCGCTCAAACTCCCGCCTCAGCAACCGCCAATAGCAGTGGTGGCTGTGTAGGCCGCGCGTCGCCATTCCAAAATGCCGTCGCGACATTGATCCAGTGTTACCGGGATTTGGGCCATCTCGCGGCCAAGCTCGACCCATTTGGCCGTCCTCGTCCTAGGCCTACTTCCCTCGATCTGGCTTCGCACGGTTTATCTGACCAAGACCTGTCTCGCGAAGTCGAAACCGACATTGCGTGGCGTTCGCAGTCCATGACGCTCGCGAAGGCAATCGCCGCGATGGAAGCTACTTTTTGTGGCTCGTTGGGCATCGAGTTCTCACACATCCAAAGCGTGGAACAGCGCCGCTGGTTCCGTGAAAGGCTGGAATCTTCACCTGAAGGTGAACCGATCGAGGCCGCCGCGAGAATGCGTGCGTTGCAGCTTATGCTGGAAGCGCAGACCTTTGAAGAGTTCCTCGCGAAACGATATCAGAGTGCGAAGCGTTTCAGCCTTGAAGGTGGCGAGTCGTTGATCCCGCTGCTCGCGGAAGTTGTTGAGACGCTGGGCGCGAAGGGGACTGTTGAAGTCGTGCTCGCGATGGCACACCGTGGTCGGCTGAATGTTCTTAAGAACATCATGAATAAGGATATCGAACGCATCATCACCGAGTTTGAAGATGCCAAGTTCAGCGATCACACCAGCGATGGCGACGTCAAGTATCACCGTGGCTATTCCGGCGAGCATCCGCTGCCACAAGGCGGCAAGGTCCACCTTTCGCTTCTCAACAACCCAAGCCATCTGGAAGCCGTCAACGCGCTGGCGATCGGCCGATGCCGCGCGCGTCAAGATCTCGATGGCGATACCGAGCGTACGCGTTGCGTGCCTCTTTTAATTCATGGCGACGCCGCGATTGCCGGGCAAGGCATAGTCGCCGAGTGCCTCAACATGGCGTACTTAGAGGGGTACACCGTGGGTGGCACGATACACGTTGTCATCAACAATTTGGTCGGCTTCACGACTGAACCGTCTGATGGCCGCTCGACGACGTATTGCACCGATGTCGCCAAGATGATCGAAGCCCCCGTGATCCACGTCAATGGCATGGATCCCGACGCGGTGATCCGGGCCGCTCGCCTCGCCGCAGATTATCGCCAGACGTTTCATAAGGACGTCTTCATTGATATTGTGTGCTACCGCAAGTACGGTCACAATGAGCAAGACGAAGCCGCGTATACGCAGCCGATCTTGACCAAGTTGATCACCGAGGTTGTGCCACCCGCGAAGCAGTATGCCGCTCGGCTGATCGCTGAAGGCATCGTTACCGATGCCGATATAACTCGCATAGTCGATACAGAGTTTGCAAAACTCGATGTGGCGCAGGTTAACGCCAAGGCCAATCCTGTGTATCCCGTACCGCCGCCCTTCACGGGCGAATGGGCCGGGTTCACAGGTCAGTACAGCTTTGAATCTCCAGTGACGGCGATCTCTCTCGCGCAGATCAGCAAGATCTGCAAGGCGTTGGGCACCGTTCCCGAAGGCTTCACCGCGCACAGGAAGCTCAAGGGCTTGCTCGAATCTCGGGCTGCGATCGCCAACGCCAAGAACGACGCGCTAAGCCTGAGCCATGCCGACGCGGAGTTGCTTTCGTTTGGTTCGCTGTTGTTGGATGGCGTGCCAATACGCGTGAGCGGGCAAGACGTCCGTCGTGGCACGTTCACGTCGCGCCACGCGGTGCTGTGTGACGAGCAGACTGGCGAGCGGACCACGCCTTTGAACGCGATTGCCCCAGGCAAGCAAGCCAACTTGATGGTGTGGGATAGCCCATTGTCCGAATATGCGGTGATGGGCTTTGACTACGGGTATAGCCGAGGTGCCCCGCGCTCGCTCGTGCTCTGGGAAGCTCAGTTTGGCGACTTTGTTAACGGCGCCCAGATCATCCTCGATCAGTTCCTTGCATCGTCCGAGTCCAAGTGGGATCGGTGGGCGGGACTGGTACTTTTACTGCCACATGGCTACGAAGGCCAAGGACCCGAGCATTCCTCGGCACGGCTTGAACGCTTCTTGCAATTGTGCGCCCAAGACAACATGGAAGTCTGCTATCCGACCACGGGCGGGCAGGTTTTCCACATGTTGCGTCGCCAGACGCTGCGGAACTTCCGCAAGCCATTGATCGTGATGACGCCAAAAAAATTCTTGCGCGAACTCACCGGCACGCTCGACGAAGTGACCAAGGGCAGCTTCCAGCACGTACTTGATGATCCAGCGTTTGTTTCGGGCAAGCTCGCTCGCAAGGTGTGCTCAACGGTGATTTATTGTTCGGGTAAGATCTTTCACGAGATGAACGTGCGGCGTGAGCAAATCGCTCGAACCGACACCGCGGTGATCCGCATCGAACAGTTGTACCCGTTGAACGTTGAGAAGCTCAGGGCAATCGACGCGCAATATCCCGCGAGCGCTCGCCGTGTGTGGGTGCAGGAAGAGCCGAGGAATCAAGGCGCGTATATCTTCATCAGCGATATGTTCCGGACCAAGTTGGCAATCGATCTAGGGTATATCGGGAGATCCGCCGCGGCGTCGCCCGCGGTGGGCTCACTCAATGTGCACAAGGCCAAGCAGGAGCAGATCCTGACTGAGGCGTTGCCCCCCACGGGCACGCAAGCTCCACTTAACGAAGCCAAGCCCGCGCCCGGAGCAGCTCCGAAGGATGCGGGCACGAGGGACACTGCCAACAAGGATTCTGGTGCTACGAATTCAAGTAGTAAAGACACAGGATCAAAGGGTCGCACGCCTTCGCGCGCTCAATGATGTCTGTGCCGATATGGCATGAGCTAATAACGTTTGATTCTGCTCTGCTTGAGTCTTGTTCAGTCTGAATCAGTCGTGTTTAGTGTGATAGAACTAGTTCAGCGTCGTTCACGAGTCCGCGTATTTCAAGCATACAAGCATCGAAACCGCATCAAGAGGAAGCTCGCCCAATGCCTGTCAACATCCTCATTCCGTCTGCCGGCGAGAGCGTGACCAGTGGCGTCTTATCTCGCTGGCTCAAGAAGGAAGGCGACTTTGTCAAGCGTGACGAGCCGATCCTCGAACTCGAAACCGATAAGGTCAACCTCGAAGTCCCCGCGTCGATCGCGGGCGTTCTCTCGATCTCAGTGAAGCCGGGCACCACGGTGAACATCGGGCAAATCGTCGGCACGATCGACGAGAAGGCGATAGCTGGTGCTTCGGCTCCTGCCGCCACTGTTCCAGCTGCCGCAGCCACACCTGCTGCCGCAGCCACACCTGCTGCCGCGGCCACACCTGCTGCTGCTCCTGCCGCGAAAGCTGAAGCCAAGCAGCCTGTCCCGGCTGGCGCTCCCAGCGCAGTTCCAGGAAGTCCAACTGCAGCAAGTGCGCCTTCTTCGAGCGCACACGCCACCTACTCTTCTTCCGCCGACGATCACGGCGCGGACGTTCGCTCGACGCCTTTAGCCCGCAAGCTCGCCGAGGAATTGCGTGTCGATATCGCCAAGGTCATAGGCACCGGCGCAGCAGGCCGAGTCCGCGAACAAGACGTGCTCGCCTTTGCTCAATCGCACGCGGCTCCAACATCAAATGGCACATCAAGTGTCACATCCAGCGGCACGCCGAACGCCTCGTTCATCAGCACACCCAATGCGCACGCATCGCCCACTTCTCGCGCTGGCCGAGGCGTCACCCGCGAGCGCATGAGCCCACTGCGCCAGCGCATTGCCCAGCGTCTTGTGCAAGCTCAGCACACAGCCGCGATGCTGACGACGTTTAACGAGTGCGACATGACCACGATCATGGAGCTTCGCAAGGCGTACAAAGAAGAGTTCGAGAAGAAGCACGCCATCGGCCTTGGTTTCATGGGCTTCTTTATGAAAGCCGTCGTCGCGGCTCTCAAGGCCTACCCGCTCGTCAACGCTTCGATCGTGGAAGACGAACAAGGAAACCCCGCCGTCGAGAAGCATGAGTATTGCGACGTTGCAATCGCCGTCGGTACGCCCAAGGGTCTGACCGTGCCCGTGCTTCGTAACTGCGAATTGCTATCAATTGCAGGCATCGAGAAAGGCATCAAGGATCTCGCGACTCGCGCCCGCGATGGGAAGCTCGCCCTCGAAGACCTCCAAGGCGGCACCTTCACCATCACCAATGGCGGGATCTATGGCTCGCTCATGAGCACCCCCATCCTTAACCCGCCACAGTCCGGCATCCTCGGCATGCACGCAATCAAAAACCGTGCTGTTGAATATCCAGTGGGCTCTGGTCTGGTCGGCATCCGCCCCATGATGTACCTCGCATTGTCGTACGACCATCGCATCATTGATGGATCTGAAGCCGTGCAATTCCTGGTGCATGTCAAGAACGCGATCGAGAACCCACAGCGACTGCTTCTAGAAATGTGACTGGGCGCTTTCCTCGATTGCGTGCCTTATTCGTTTGCTCGTTTAGTCGCGCTCGCGCTTCCATTCCTCGAGCTCGCGTCGCCACTCAAATCCTCTCTTCGGAACGACCATGGCCAACCGCTATCGCACGATACTCCTCTTTGGCGCGCCAGGCTCGGGCAAAGGTACCCAAGGCAAAATCCTTGGGCAGATTCCTGGCTTCTACCACCTCTCCTGTGGTGAAGTCTTCCGCAACCTCGATATCGGCTCTGAACTTGGCCGAATCTTCGTCGAGTATTCTTCTAAGGGCCTCTTGGTCCCCGACGACACTACCGTCGACATGTGGCACCAAAATACGCACGCCCGCACCATTATGGGCCAATACAGGCCTCGCAGTGATCTCCTCGTTCTCGATGGCATGCCCCGCAATGTTCGTCAGGTCGACCTCATGCGAGATCACATCGAAGTGCTGATGATCGTGCACTTAAAATGCACCGACAAAGAGCAGATGATCGACCGGCTTCGTCGTCGCGCGCTGAAAGAAAACCGCTTCGACGACGTGAACGAAGAAGTAATTCGCCGTCGTTGGCAAGTGTACGAACACGAAACTGCGCCCGTCCTCCAGCAGTATCCCTCGTCGATCATCCGCGAGGTCGAAGCGACGGGCTCACCGGGGCGAATCCTCGAAAGCATCCTCGAGTATGTGGTTCCGACCCAGGAATCACACTTCCTAAACCCGATCTCAGGCGAAAAAATTCTCAATCCCTCTACACCAAACGGCATCCATCCAGCCATGCCCGCACCCCTGTAAATCGGCACCGGCTATTCTCATAACGCCAGTTTTGGTAGAAGTTTGCAACAAAACTTCGCGCCCAAGGTTAGCGAACCTTCCACTTCCCCCTTTGATCCAGACTTTCTCTCCTAATTGACTCGGTGAGCCCGCCGAAGTCGGTACACTTGCCGCCATGTCCGACCGCTACCAAACCGTGCTCCTCTTCGGCCCGCCTGGTGTAGGCAAGGGAACTCAGGGCAAAATTCTCGCCCAGATCCCAGGCTTTTTCCATTCATCCACCGGCGAGATCTTCCGCAACCTCGATGTCACCACCGAGCTTGGCAAGATCTTCTATCAATACTCCTCGCGTGGCGAGCTAGTGCCCGACGACATCACCGTTCGCATCTGGCATCAGAACGTTTACGCCAACACCATCCTCGGCCTCTTTAAGCCTACCCAAGACCTTCTCGTTCTTGATGGCTTGCCCCGCAGCGTCAAGCAAGCCCGTCTTCTTTATCGCTACGTTGACGTACTCAAAATCATCCATCTTGTAAGTCGAAACAAAGTTGAGCTTTTCGAGCGCATGAAGAAGCGCGCTCTTAAAGAGAATCGCGCCGACGACGCCAAGGACGAAGTGATCAAGCGCCGCTTCGAGGTCTACGAGAGCCAGACGTACCCGGTCCTTGAGTACTACCCCAAAAACGCCGTGGTCGAAGTCGACGCGATGGGCTCGCCCGCAGCGGTCCTGGCGCAAATCCTCAACAACGTTGTCCATGTGCAGAACGAACACTTCCAGCGCGTGGATACCAGCATCAGCTAAACACACACGCCTTTCGCGCGGTACCATTCATCTATGTCGCGAGCCACTATTTCCCGCGCCTTCACGCTCATCGAGTTGCTCGTCGTCATCGCGATCATCGCGCTGCTCGTTGGCATCCTCTTGCCCGCGATTGGTAACGCTCGCCTCGCTGGCCGAACCACAGTCTGTGGCAGCAACCTTCGCCAACTTGGCATCGGCCTCACATCATACCTCAATGACTTTCCCGACCGACTTCCTCAAGCGCTCGGCCCACTACCAAATGGCGGCCAAGCCGTTATCGGCTCTCTCTTTGGTGGTAAAAAAGGCCAGCTTCCATTCTTCGGTATCGATTCCATCGGCCCAGAACGCCGCCCGCTCAATCGCTACGCACTCGACATCACCCTCGAACCTGACGCCAACGGCGGCAATACCGAACTTCCCATCTACAACTCGCCCGTCGACAAAGGTGCGAAAAATACCGGCGTCCCAATCCCCGGCTTTGATCGCACCAACTCAATGTACCAACTTATCGGCAGCTCTTACACCCTCAACGATCACTCACTCGACGGCGATGACAACGCGACCCTCGTCCCACTGGGTGGAGGCAAACTTCCTATCGTCAACAACACCGCCAAGACCTGGGTCCTAGGCACCCACACCATCTACAACTACCAACAAAATGGCGACCGCGGCATGCTCTGGTTCGGCGCTACCCAAGTCGAAGCAAACCTGCTGTACATGGACATGCACGTGCGCACGCGATTGAAAGTGCCACAAGGCGTGGTGAACACGACCGAAGACTACACGTTCCTGCCTTGAGTTGTTTCTACTTGAGTTGTTTTGGCTAGTAGTTATTAGATCAAGTAGTTATTAGATCAAGTAGTTATTAGACCCAGTAGTCTTTCATGCGTTGAACTGCTCCATGCCTGCATTACTGTGAGTGTGTTGTAGATTGAGTATGCTATAGATTGGACATATTACAGATTGGGCATGAAACAGAACAGCGTTATTTTCACGCGGTGTGTCTTGTGCTTGTGGCTTGTGTATTGCACGTCTTGGCTGCCCTGGGTGGTCCGGTGTTCTCCAATAGATTTCTATCTATTCGCCACTGGCCCTTGCCACCAATACCTTTCTTCGCGTGACGGGTGCCAAAGTGGTGGCTATACTTGCCTCCGCTCGGTCAGGAAGCCTTTCCAAGTGGCGTACGGTTAGCTCGGCTTTCGGCTTTATTTTGATTTGATTTTGATGCGATTTCAACTCTGATTTGTCACGAGTTTGCCTTGAGTTCTGGCCGACAGCGGCCGACAAAATGACTCGCTTTGTCTCGCACGACTAGGTCCAGTTTTTTGCTTCCATTGGGCGATTGGCGCAGTTGGCTAGCGCGCATGCATGACACGCATGAGGTCACTGGTTCGAATCCAGTATCGCCCACTTTCATCCTTTGCAGCCTCTTCGCATGTGTTCGCGTTGGCTTGCACAACTCAGGTGAAACAAAGCACATACGGCGTTTCTGGCGAATCCGTGCCGACGGATGCCAACAGATGCGTACGGATGCTTCGCCACAATTTGCACCACAAGTACGCCGCATTTTGCATCACAAATGCGCCGACTGTACCGAAGCAAGCCTCAGACGCGTCGATCAACGTTCGTCGTCGGCATCGGTCAACAGCACTCGCTGTGTGCCGCTTGCCACGCGTAAACTCATGGGTGAGATCGACCGTCCGTCATGTTCGTGGCTGGGTCTGGTCGTGAAACGAAATCCAAGTACTCAACACGCCAACTTGAATACCTGCGCCTCGAAGCGTTCGAGGCTCGTAAGCCTGGTTAACGAAAGCGTGTCAACGGAAACTGGGTCGGCTCACAGATAAAGAATAAAAATGCACATCGATAACGCATTCAATTACTTTTGGACAAATACAGCATAACTTGCAAGAATTTCTTTAGATACTTATCCATTGTTATTGAGGATGTCCCTTAGAGAGCTCACTATAGTGGTAGCAGAGGCTAATGCAAAGGCGATCAATGATGCACTTCATTTAGATGTTGCTCCTAGCGAATCACTGCACAGTGTTGCAGTTGTCTTGATGGCCGTGTTATTCGCAACTGAAGAATTGGAATTAGCTATTGAGTTACGAGCCTGCGCTTGTGCGTGGCTTCTTCGTCACTACAAAGGGTTATCCTTTTCCGGAATATGTTCTAGGTTCGTTTGGCGTAGCAATATATTTGCTCGCTCGAGATAAAGTATGCAGGTCTTCAATTTCTTAAATACTTATCACCTTTGATGCAGCCTGACGCATGTAGTTCGCTGTATATATTAATTAGTATATATTTGCTACTTCGTATTGCGACTGAAGAAAGCCGATGTGCCACAGGGTCTCTTGTGACCGACATTGAATTTATCGCTGATCGATATGAAGCTCCTTCTACATGGTTGGTTGGAATTTGTGGAACCTCATCTTCTGAGTTTCCTTGGAGTGTTATACTTGAACAGTTGCGTGGTGATGATGGATCAAACCATGAGCTGCCAAAAATGTCTACTAAAGTGTGGGTCTGTAATTCCACAGGATCTATTATTCAACGCTTCATCCTCAAACTATCCCCACCATCACTCGTTAGAAGTAGTTATAGTACCTGTATAGTTAAACACGTTTCCCAGGCTAAGCCTTTGCCAGTCTTGCAGATTTCGACGTTCGCCGCGCCTGTTCGCCCGAGCTTCTGCGCCTCTTCGCCACACGTACCCTCTGACTCATCAGCTCATCATGCCAACCAACGATTCCAACCTCTTTGGCCAGCTATCATCCGACGAGCTACCCAGCTTGACCAACGACGAGCAAATGCTCATCGACACTTACGTCAAAATCGGCAGGACCCTCGACGACTTGCCTTACACCGGCGACTTTGAAAAACTTCTTGCTCGCCTTCGCGCCCAAGGCATGCCCAACCCCGATCGCCGCAGCGTCATTCTCACACTTCAACGTCTCCGTAAAGCCCGCAAAGGCGGCTTACCTTCCGTCGGACGCATCGCCAGCCCGCCCCCAAAGATCACGTCCGACGACGAGGCTCAACTTATTCAACTCGTGATCAATGAAGTCGGCTCACTTGGCTCGCGCGATCAGCTCTTGTATTCGTCCGCGTTTGACTCTCTCGTCGAAACATTCAACTCTTCAACAGGCAAGACCCTCTCGCCGCACGACGCATGGCGAATCGTCGCTAAACTCGCCAAGTAATCCGCCCCGCCCTCCAGATACGCAAGGCTTTCCATGCCCACTCCCGTGCAGCCCACTCCACCTCCATCACCTCGCTCTTTGGTCACTCTCCTCACCGATCTCATCGATTACGCCGGGCTCTTTCCCCCAGCGAAACTCGCCATGCCCGCAGCCGCCGAGGCGTACAACCGCGCACGCATAAGCGAACACGAATGGGCCTTGGGCCGCTTTGTCTGCCCCGCCGCTCAACTCGAAGACTTCTCCAAAGCCGCCGCCGCCCTCATGCCCGGCACCCTCGCAACCAGTGGCTATCAAGAACAGCTCGACGCTGGCTCGCCTTGGCGCGTTAGCGCCCTCGTCGATGCAACTACACCCGAAGCCTTCGAAGCCGACATCGATCACATCTTCGCATTCAACGCTCGCCACGAAACCTTCGACGCTGGTCTTGGTTTCTGCGACATGATCGAAGTGAAAGTACCTTCTCCTGATCGCATCGACGCGTGCATGGACCGCTTGCCCGAAGACATCTACCCCTTCTTTGAATTTCCTGTCGATGTCGACTGCCGCGGCTATGTTGCTGCGCTCGCGGGCGAGCGCTGCGCCGCCAAAATTCGCACCGGTGGCGTCCTCTCCGACTTGTTCCCAACGCCCGACGAAGTCGCTACGTTCTTAGCCGCGTGTGCCGCCGCCGACGTTCCCTTCAAAGCAACCGCCGGCCTGCATCACCCCATCCGCGCCCGCAACCACCTCACCTACGAGCCAGATTCCCCATCCTGCACCATGCATGGCTTCCTCAACCTGTTCATCGCTGCCGCCTTTCTCAAAGCTCGCAAGGTCGATCACGCCGGCGCAGTCCGCATCCTCTCCGAAGAAGACGCAAGCGCCTTCACCTTCGCCGACGACTTCCTCAATTTCCGCGAGTTTGGCATCGAAACAGCGCAGCTCGCCCACTTCCGCGAAACCTTCGCCCTCTCCTTCGGCTCGTGTTCCTTCGACGAACCCATCGCCGATCTCGCCAAGCTCAACTTGCTCTGAGTTTCGCTTCCTCACTCGCGCCGCTACCCTGCGGTATGAGCACGCCAGCCAACTCCGCCCCTGATCCCGCCGCTAACCCCACAGCCAATCTCTCGCCCAATCTTGACCACACCCACGATCCCGCCGCACGTTCCTTTGTCATCGAAGCCAACGATCCGGCCAACGGCTTTCCAATTCAGAACCTCCCCTATAGCTCTTTCTCAATAAGTGGCTCTGCCGACAAGCACCTCGCGGTCCGCATCGGCGATCATCTTCTCGACCTCTCCATCATCGCGCGCACCGGCGCGTTCCACGCGATCCTCGCACCCCACTTCGCCGCAGATCCAGCCGCATACGAACGCGTTCACAACGCGTTTGACTCAGGCAATTTAATCCCTCTCTGCGACAGCACGCCAACGCTCCGCAAAGTAATCCGCCATGCTCTCTTTGCCCTCCTTTCCGAATCCGCATCCGGAACCTCGTCCCTCCTTCGCGACGATGTTGACCTTCGCGCTCGAGCACTCATCCCCGTATCTCACGCGACTCTCCATCTCACCCACACAATCGGCGACTACACCGATTTCTACGCCTCCATGCACCACGCCACAACCGTCGGCACAATGTT
>JBBRGG010000016.1:0-23489 GCA_038240875.1 Phycisphaerales bacterium
ACGCGGCCGGGCTCCAAGGGCACGCCATCGATGGGCGCGACGCGATCGATGATGACCTGCGGATCGCCACGCTTGAGATCGATGGTGCCGAGGATGAAGACGACTTTTTCGGCTTCGGCCTGGTGCGCATATTTGGAGTAGCAATCGGTGAACATGACGCAATCGCAGGAGCCTGTGGCGTCTTCAACAGTAAGAATCGCCATCTTCTGGCCCGCGCTCTTGCCATTTTTTACGACAATTGAACGAACCGACTGCACCATCGCCGCGAGCACAACGCGAGCGTCTTGGGCGAGGTCTTTGACGCCATTGACTGGGCATGTGGTAAACGCGCCGGTCCACGCGCGATATTCTTCGAGTGGATGGCTTGAGAGATAAAAGCCTAGCGTTTCTTTTTCTTGGCGAAGCGTTTCGTTGGACGTCCAAGATACGGCTTTCAGGAGTGGCGAGACGCCGAGTTTGCCCGCGCCGGGCCTTGCGGCTGCACTTGATCCATTCGATCCGCTCGAACCGCCTGCTCCACTACCACCCCCACTTCCACTTCCACCCCCACTTCCACTTCCACCAAACAGCGCCGACTGTCCCGCGGCTTTGTCCGCCGCAAGTTTCGCACCCGCGCCGATTGCTTGCTCGATCGTCGCCACCATCGCCGCCCGAGCCTCGCGCCCATGCACCGAATCAAACGAGCCACTTTTGATCAAGGCTTCGAGGGTTGATTTGGTCACAGTGCCAGGCGGCACGCGCTCGCAGAAGTCGAACAAACTCGTGAAGGGCCCGGTCCTTTCGCGCTCGTTGATGATCGCGGCGATTGCCTTGTCGCCTACGCCCTTGAGCCCGCGCAAGCCAAAGCGAATGTGACCGTTGTGCGCCGCCAAAAGGGTCGCGCCATTAAGGCCCTTTCCCGCAGGAATGCCTAGCGCGTCATCGCGCACCACAAAGAAGTCGGCGCGCGAAAGGTTGATGTCGGGGGCTTTGACTTCGAGCCCGGTGCGCGTGGTCGCGCCGGAACCAGGGTCGATAGCGCGGGTCCGCTTGCAGTCTTCGAGATACGTGATCCATTCGCTGACCTTGTTGGCCTGGCTTTCAAAGGTCAAAAACGCAGCCATGTAATGCAGCGGGAAATACGTCTTCAAGTACGCCGTCTGATAGGCGACGATGGCGTATCCGGTTGAATGGCTCTTGTTGAAGCCATACCCGGCGAACTTTAGGATCAGCTCAAACAGCTCTTCGGCTTTGTTTTCCGCCAGGCCTTGGGTTTGTGCGCCCGCGACAAACTTGGGGCGTTCTTTCTCGATTTTGTCGTGCTTTTTCTTGCTGATGTTTTTGATGAGTGTGTAGGCATCACGCAGCTTGATGCCGCCTAGGCCATGCACGATCTGCATGACTTGTTCTTGATAGACCATTACGCCGTAGGTCTCGTTGGTGTAGCGATCAACGATGTCGTGGACCTTGGGAACCTCGTCATGGCCATGCTTTCGGCGGTTGTAATCGGGGATCAGATCCATCGGGCCCGGGCGAAAGAGCGCGTTAGCCGCGATGAGGTCTTCAAGGCGGTCGGGCTTCATTTCAACGAGCAACCGGCGCATGCCACCGGATTCAAATTGAAAGACGCCCGTGGTGTCGCCACGCTGGAACATCGGGAAGACCTTGGGATCGTCGAAGGTGATGCGATCAAGGTCGAGCGGGTGCGTAGGAGAAAGAAGTGGCACAGTGGCAAAGGAATCAAAAGGCACAGTGGCACTCTGCCAATTCATGAACTCCTCTGACTGTCCGACGGCTCCCCAAATCTCTTCCTCCGTGAGCGTTTCCTTGATAAGTTTGCGTGCGCGTTCGATGATGCTCAGCGTGCGCAGGCCTAAGAAGTCCATCTTGAGCAGGCCCATTTTCTCGCACGTTGGCCCGTCCCACTGCGTGATGATCTCGTTGTCCGCGCTGCCTGGCTGCTTAAACAAAGGCACGATTTCATTCAGTGGCCGCGTGGCGACGATGACGCCCGCCGCGTGCACGCCAGCGTGCCTGGTGTGCCCTTCGAGCTGGATCGCGTTATCAAGAAGTTGGCGAACCTGATCGTCGGTGTCGTACAGCCTTTGAAGCTCGGGCTCTTCCTTCATCGCGTCTTTGAGCTCGATGTTCAGCGTTTCAGGTATCAGCTTGGCAACACGATCTACTTCCGGGATTGGCATTCCCAGCACACGGCCAACGTCGCGGATCGCCGCACGAGCCTTGAGCGTTCCAAACGTGATGATCTGTGCGACGTGCCCATATTTCTGGCGCACATATTCGATCACGCTCGCGCGACCATCCTGGCACAAATCGATATCAATATCAGGGTATTCTGAACGATCTGGATCGGTGAACCGCTCGAAGAGCAATCCATAGGCAACGGGGCACGCATTGGATAAACCAAGTACGTAACCGACCATCGTCCCGACGCCTGAACCACGGGCATTGGCGGGGATGCCACGTTGGCGACCCCAGGCGACAAAGTCCCACACGATGAGAAAGTACGCCGAAATGTTCTTGTCAGCGAGGATCTTGAGCTCGCGTTCAAGCCTTGCCACTTTTTCAAGCAACCTTGGATCAGGAGTGGCTTGAGTGACTGGGGAGCCTTGGGTGGTCCGGCGGTCCTCGCCGGTGCTTCGTTGATTTCCAAGTTGAACCGCTCGATCTTCATCAGAACCAGCCACGATCAACGTATCAGAATGGACGAACGTCCATGCATACTCCCGGCCATGCTTCACGAGCCCAGCCTCGACCGGGTTCTCGGCAACGTACCACACAAAGTCTGTAAAGTGCGCCTCTGAACGAACGATGTGGTCAAACCATTCTTCTTCCCACAGTGAACCTTCGCGACCTTCAAGCGCATTCACCGATCGGGCGGCGAACGTGCGCACGCTCGTGGCTAGATCGGCGAGGGTGTGATCGCCAGATGGCTTTACGATCCAATGAACATCATCCGGCCTCACGCTCGCCGCGTACACGATGCATCGGTCGCCATCAAAGTGACGCAACGCTTCGAGCACTTTCGTGCGAGCGTTGTCGTTGAGTGTGCGGTTCCAAGTTCGCCAGGTCACGAAATAGGTCGCGCCGGGCATGGCAAGGTGAGGCAGCTTGCGTTTTTGCAAGGCTACGTCACGCGCCGAACCGAATTCACCCGGCGGATACGGGTCGCGCCCTTCAAAGCTCCTTGCACGCAGCACGCTCGTACGCGCGATCCGCCACAGGTCAACGTTGGATGATGTGCCACTAGATGTATTACCCAAGGCACTTGCTATTCCAGAACCGGCGGGGACCGCCGGACCACCCAAGGCACTCTTCACTTCCCTCGGACTCACTCCATAGCGCCATTCAAACCCAGCTTCTGCAAGCATGCGCAGCGCAGCATCGCAAGCGACTTTGCTCTGGGCAAGATCTTCCGCCGTCGGCGTAGTTGTGAACGGCTTCAATTCAAACTTCGAGCAATAGTCTTTGTACCACGCCGTCACGTCCCCGGCGTACTTGGGGTCGCTCCGCATGGGCAGCGTGCTCGCGTCGGGTAAGTCGATGCGAACCGCGGGCGAATTGTTCTTGCCCAAGGGCAACTCAACATTGCACGCCGCCGCGATCTTCGCGGTGTTTGCCAATGCCTCGCGGCCAGCTTCGCCAAAGGTTTCGTCATTGTACGACTCGCCATCGAAAAGCTCGCGCATCTCCGCCGGGCTCTTGACGTAGAGATCTGGGTGATAGTGCATCCGGTTTTGCTCGGCTTTGAGCTTGCCGGTGGAGATACAGATCAGCGTGTCGTGGGCGTCGTGATCCTCGGCTCTGAGAAAGTGCGCGTCGTTGTCGCAGACCAGTGGCAGGCCCTCCTGCCTTGCCAATTTAATCAAGAGCGGATTGATCGCGTTCTGCTCGGGGACGTGGTGTTGAAGCTCGACGTAGAAGCGGGGAGTAGTTTCTTGGGGCGCATCGGTTTGATTCGCAAACGCCTTGGCGTGCCACCGCGCGCTTTCCACGGCGAGATCCCAATATTTACTATCGCGCCCGCGCGCAAACGCGAGCAAATGGTCGCCGATCTCGCTGCCTAAGTGGCCATTGATCGCGATCAACCCCGCGCTGTGCTTGGCCAAGAGTTCGCGGTCTATACGAGGCTTGTAGTAAAAGCCTGTGCGATACGCCTCGGAGCAGAGCACGAGCAGGTTCTGCCAACCTACGTTGTTCATCGCAAGAAGGACAAGGTGGAAGCCGCCTTCGCCGCCGCCGGTGTACGTGCGATCGCTGCGAGGCTTGCCGGGCGGGGTTACATATGCCTCGACGCCCAAAATCGGCTTGATGCCCTTGGCTTTGCACGTTTCATAGAGCGAAACAGCACCGAAGATGTTGCCGTGGTCGGTGACGGCAACCGCTTTCATCCCTAATTCGGCAATGCGAGCTACCAGTTTATCAATCTGGTTGCCGCCATCGAGGAGGGAGTACTCGCTATGAAGATGAAGGTGAACAAACTCGCCAACATCTTGCGCGCCGGTGGCTGGTATTCCCGAGTTTGTTCCCGTGGTTGAACCTGCCGTATCCGTACCCATGCCGACCTCCGTGCATGGGCGTGTTTAAGCGTTCGCGAAGTTTCCGAATCGCGCGCTAGTGACCGACCCAATGGATGACTCTATCGCGGGTGAACGAACAAAAACGATCCCGCTTGGGTGGCAGAGATAGCTATTCAATGGCTGACCAAGTACATGTCCAAAGCAAGCGGCCACAGCAACACGCACAGAGAGCGAACACACTCTGATCAAGCAAATAAAGGAGAGCTGAATACGCGTGTGCGAGAGCAAGGGGACCGCAACGCCAGGTTCCAACATCAGTGTGTTTTTTCAATATCAAACAACCCAAAAATGAGCACCGGTCCGAAGGAGGGGGAATTCCATTCGAACCGGCGCTTCGTGGGGGGCAAGTAATTTTTGAAAAAACCCTGAATCAGGTAGACAGAGTGTTGTCGGTCTCTGTGTACACATGAAGTGTACACGCTTCTGTGCTTCAAGGCTAGTCTGATGTGCGTATTTATACCGAGCGCGTTCGCAATTACATGCCACGGCGACGCTTGGCGAACATCAGGCCACCCAACCCGGCAAGGGCAATTGCACCTGGAGAGGGGACTTGGACGATCTGATCTTGGGCGGTTGCGTGGGTGATGCCAGCAAGTTCGGCAGCGGGAGCACCTTCGGGAAGGTTGAAGACGCCGCCAAGGAACGTATTGACTTGGTTCGCGATGCTGCTGGAAAGGGCGGAGTTGTTGGTGTTCTTGGCAGAGAAAGTACCGGTGGCGATATCAAGGCTGGAAAGGCCGACGTTGGCATTGAAGTCATAGATGATTTCCCAGACCGCGAGCTGGAATGCCGCCGCGTAGTCGTTGCTCACCGTGGAAAGAATATGATTACCGCTGGCGAAGGTGTAAAGGTTGGTAAGTGCGATGGCCTTGGCAACACCCATGGGCGTCGTGCCGGGAACGTCCCGAACGGGAACGATTGCGAACTGCTTGGTGGTGCCGGAGACAAACTGGTTCGCATCGGAGCAGTAAGTGACGTAGGTGCCATTGAACATCGCGCCAAGCCCGGTACCGTTGTTAATCTGGTGGCGAAGCTGACCGGCGAAGACGTTGCTCGTGCCGCCAGGGGTCACGATCTTAACGTTTGAGCCCTTGCTCGTGCCGAGAAACTTCACATCAACGGTGTCGGCGTGAGCCATGCTCGCGGCCGAGCCAACAGCGACAACGACGGCGGCGATAGCAGTACGGGTAACGAAGTTATTCATGATGATCTCTCCCTTTTATGAATGTGATGTTCTAGCCAAGGACTACTCAGATCGAGCACAACCCAGCTTCCTTGCTGGCCTTGGTGTGAGTCGGGCCTTGGTGAAAGGCTTGTTGTTCGTGTGCCGACGTTGGCAACACGATCAACGCTCACACCACAACCATGCAGTACAAAGCCGTCCATGCCCAGTGATCGAGCCTGTTCAGCCGTGTTGCCGGTGGCCCTGCGCCGTAGAGGAAACTTGGAGAAGACGTGCGCCCGGCGACGGCGTGTCCGAAAATCACCACGCGAACGCACTGGAAATCACGCTTTTGGCTATCAACTTGGGTGCGATCTCGCAATTTCGCCACACGATCTCGGACCATGATCAAACCAGTCGTACACGGCTCACCCTAGAATCTCGCCAGTTCGGTGCACCTATTTATTTGATTCAAGCCATTGGCTTGACTCAGGCATTTCTTTGAGGAGTCGTCGATGATCGCCCCCAAGCCTCCCTTCAGCGACTTTGTTCCCGCCAATCTCGACGCAACTCGTTGGGACGCGATCTCGCCTTTGGTTGATTCGCTTCTGGCCCGCGTTGTCACCACCAAGGCGGACCTCGAACGCTGGGTGCTGGACCGCTCCGAACTCGAAGCCGCCTGTGCCGAGGCCAAGGCGGACATCTACATCACCATGACCTGCGACACCGAAGACAAGCATGCCCAAGCCGCCTACTCGGCGTATATCGAGAACGTGTCCCCCAAGCTTTCGCCCGCTTTCTTCGCGCTGGATAAGAAGTATGTTGATCTTCGCACCAAGCATGAGCTTGATGGCGCGCGATATGCTGTATTTGATCGCTCGGTAAAGGCCGACGTTGAGATCTTCCGCGATGAGAACGTGCCTCTCGAAACCGAGCTTGCGCAGCTTGGCCAAAGGTTTGAGCAAGTCGCTGGCGCGATGTCTGTCACCTTCGATGGCCAGGAGCGCACGCTGCCACAGATGGCTAAGTATCAAGAGCTGCCTGATCGCGCCGTCCGCGAAGGCGCGTGGCGAGCAGTCGCCGACCGCCGATTCAAAGATGTAGACGCGATGAACGAAATCTTCGACCAGATGATCGTTCTGCGCGACAACGTCGCGCGTAACTCAGGCTTTAAAGATTACGTCGGGTATGCCTTTAAGAGCATGCACCGCTTTGATTACACCGTCAAAGACTGCGAAATGTTCCACGCTGGTGTCGAAGCCGCGGTAGTGCCACTTGTTCGCGCTCTTGAAAAGGAACGCGCCACGGAATTGAAAGTTGATTCGCTTCGCCCGTGGGATTTGGGCGTTGACCCCAAAGGCCGCGGACCACTGAAGCCATTTGTTGGTGGTGCTGAACTCATGAGTAAGAGCGTCGCGGCGTGCGAAAAGCTCGACCCGCGACTTGGCGCGATGTTGCGTCAGATGGGCGATGGCTCCGAATCGCGTGGCAGCAAGAGCGGCGCGTGCCTCGACCTCGACAGCCGAAAGGGCAAAGCACCCGGCGGTTATCAATACATGCGCGACCGCACCCGTCGTCCGTTTATCTTCATGAACGCCGCTGGCTTGCACAAAGATGTCGAAACGATGGTGCACGAAGCTGGCCACGCATTCCACTCGATGTTATGTGAAAACGAGCCTTTGCTCGCGTATCGCCATAGCCCAATCGAGTTCGCCGAAGTCGCGAGCATGTCGATGGAGCTGCTCACGATGAAGCACTGGGGTGGCAGCGACGGCTTCTACCCAAGTCAAGACGACTTCCGCCGCAGCCAGCGCGAACAACTCAAACGTAGCGTGCTGCTCTTGCCTTGGATCGCGACGATCGACGCCTTCCAGCAGTGGATTTATTCCAACCCGCGCCACACTCGCGCCCAGCGCGAAGCCATCTGGCTCTCCCTCGATGCACGCTTCGGCGGCACGGCCTCATGGGATGGCATCGAAAAATACAAGCCCAACATCTGGCAACGCCAACTCCACCTTTTCACCCATCCCTTCTACTACATCGAATATGGCATCGCCCAACTTGGCGCGCTTCAACTCTGGCTGACTTCGCTCGAACAAGGCGAGTCTGCCGCTGTCGAGAAGTACATGGCTGGCCTACGCCTAGGCGGGAGCAAGCCTCTCCCCGAACTGTTTAAGGCGTCGGGCCTTACCTTTGACTTCGGGCCGGAAATGCTCAAGCGACTCGCCGACCGCGTTCAAGGGCAACTTGATTCGATGGCGAAGTAAGTTGGAAGGTCTTTTCACTGAGAAGCTGTAATCGCTCGTTGCCCGATGCTATTAATTTGCTGCGCGTACGAGATCTCTCCAAGGCAGTGGGGCGGTCTTTCAATGCTATAAAAAAACGTCCAAAGCGAATAAAAACGAACTTTGTGTGACTCTTGAGTGTGACTTCTTTGTGTGCCTTCTTGAGGCACCTAGTGGTGCACGAGAAGATCCCCACTAAAGGCAAAATCATGTAAACCACAGCCGCGTCAAGGTTCGTCGGCGCATTTTGCGCACGTGGTAGCGAGCATGTACGCGCTTGCTACTGGACTTGCTACTGGGCTTGCTAGTGGGCTTGCTTGCTGGGCTTTGCTTCTCGGACGTGTTTATGGTGCAATTCACCTTGCGGTAAGGCACGCAACCGTGGTAAACTTTGATACCGCAAACTGTTTCGCGCACACGAAAGGAATTTGCTATGCGACTGCTTTCTTCGATCGTTCTTCTGGCCGCAGCGACTGCTGCCGCGACTTCTGCCGCTAAAGCGCAGCTGACTGTTGACCCCGCTAACGCCTTTGCCTGGCAGGAAAACGTCGGCTGGTTTAACTTCGGCGGCGCAGCGTCACCCAACGATGTTCAGTTCCAATCCAGCTTCGCCCAAGGCTTCGTATGGGGCGAGAATATCGGCTGGATCAACCTCGGTGATGGCTCGCCCGCCAACGGCTTCCAATATGCCAACGTCAATGGCACTGACTTCGGGGTCAATATCAACCCAATTAATGGCAACCTCGCTGGCTACGGCTGGTCTGAAAATACGGGCTGGATCAACTTCGCGGGCGGAGCTCTTGCAACCCCCGCCAACCCCGCTCGCCTCGACCTTAGCACGAGCCGTCTGCGTGGCTTTGCCTGGGGCGAGAACATCGGCTGGCTCAACCTCGATAACGCCACGCGATTTGTCGGCGTCATCACCAACTCCAACTGCCCAGCTTGTCCTGCTGACTTTGACCAAGATGGTGGCGTGACCGGTGGCGATATTGCTGCCTTCTTCACTGACTTTGAAGCAGGTCTTCCTTGTGCCGACACCGATCAAGACGGCGGCATCACCGGTGGTGACATCGCGGCGTTCTTTGTTGTCTTTGAGGCCGGTGGGTGTTGAGAGAGGCAAAGTCAAGCCACTAGGCATTCGGTATTCGTGCTTCGGCATTCGTGCTTCGGCAATCGTTATTCGGCTATCGCCAATCGTAAAGCCCACATTACGTCTGTATCAAACAAACAAGCCCACACGCACACACAAAAAGTGCATGCGAGTCGGCCTCTGGTTTGTTGGCGTCTCTAAGTTGTACAACTTAGGAGCTCGGCATCTGTAAGCATCGGCGAGGCTTTCCAAATGCCTCTTTCTCTCACATCCGCT
The DNA here is from genome assembly GCA_038240875.1 of Phycisphaerales bacterium. Taxonomy (GTDB): domain Bacteria; phylum Planctomycetota; class Phycisphaerae; order Phycisphaerales; family UBA1924; genus JBBRGG01. Next base: position 9,391 of record JBBRGG010000016.1, read on the forward strand.
TGGCTTGCAGGATTACCACCGGCTCAACGGGTACGTCGCCCATGCCAGCGCGTGAGCCCGTCGGCACTTTGCGGATGATGTCGACAACGTCCATGCCTTTGGTAACCTTGCCAAACACGGCATACGCGGCACCATCAGCTTGCTGCTTATCCAAAAAGCCATTGTCCGCAACGTTGATGAAGAATTGGCACGTCGCGCTATCCGGGTCGCCACCGAGCCGCGCCATCGCAAGGCTGCCTTTGACGTTCTTGAGCTCGTTGCGCCATTCGTTGGCGATCGTGTCTTTGGTTGGCTTCTGGGTCATGCCACGCTTGCCATCAATGACGAAGCCGCCACCTTGCACCATGAAGCCGTCGATGACCCGGTGAAAGATCGTCGCGTCGTAATGGCCAGCGTCGACGTATTCAAGGAAGTTTTTGCTGCTGATAGGGGCTTTAACTTCATCGAGTTCGATCTCGATGTCGCCTTTGGTGGTGCTAAGTTTGACAAGTGCCATGGGTTGTTCCCTTTCAATGCAGAGTGTGAGGTTGCGAAGGCAGGATCAAAATTCGCCCCGATACGATTTTGAGGGCTTTGAGTTGAGTTCGACACGATCGAAACAGTCGGCGGCGAATCCAGCCGATAATAGCCTTGCACCTCTTGGATCAGTAGCCCGCAGCGGTAATGAATCGACGCACGCACCACGCTCGAACCCACACACATGCTCCGAACACTCGAAACCGATCTTTGGCTACCTCGACCGATCGATGAGGTCTTCGCGTTCTTCGCCGACGCCGACAACCTGCAGCGGATCACGCCACCGTTGCTCAACTTTCGCATCGTAACCCCAAGGCCGATACCAATGGCCGCAGGCACACTCATTGATTATCGCATCAGCCTGCGCGGCTTTCCCATGCGTTGGCGAACGCTTATTTCCGTGTGGGAACCGCCCTTTCGCTTCGTTGATGAACAACTCAAAGGCCCATACTCAACCTGGATCCACGAGCACACCTTCGCTCGCGAAACACGCGAAGGCGTCGAAGGCACCCGCTGTAAGGACATCGTTCGATACGCATCCCTCGGCGGCGGCATTATCCACCGCGTGCTCGTCCGCCCCGATCTCGAACGAATCTTTCGCTACCGACAAGCAGCGATGCTTGAAATCATGGGTGTGTGAAGCGATGCTGCTCGCCTTCGCCCTCACTCTTTGGGTAGCACATCAAGCAGTGCCTTGCTCGCGGTTTCGAGCGCGTCGCTCGTTGTGCTCACGGCTGTCTGCACAACCACACCACGCGCGCTGGGCCACGCCGTGGGTGGCGCGTCTACGCCTCGCGCTTGTCTTAAGATGATTAAGCGTTCATTGACGAGCTTGAGTGCCGCTGCACACGCTTCATCACGTTCCTCCGCTGCCTTGGCTAGCGCGTCCCAGCGGGTTTCGATTTCTTCCAATCGAGCCGAACCTCGTTGATGTCCTGCGTCATCATCAATTGCGCGAAGCTCACGCCGCCATTGCATCTCCAGTGAATCATACTTTCCAGCCGCAGCATCAACACGCATCTTCGATGATCGCACGCGCCGGTCGGCAATCGCCAGCGCGACGCGAACGTCATCGATGTGCTGGTCAAGAGCCTTGGAGCCCGCACCCGCCGAGACGTCATCTCCAGCGATGGCGAGAGCTTCCATGGTGGTAAACCGAGCCGTTGATTGTGATATGAGCAACCCTTCGACGCTGCTGGCAAGGCTTCGTTGGCGGTCCTTTCCAAAGGCATCAGCGATGACAAAGTCTGGCTGGGCGCAGCCAGAACTTATCACGATCACGCCAGCGATGAACACGCAGGCGGCAAGCGCGCTTGCGCTTGCGCGCGGCAGCGAGAGTGATCGCACGATTGCGACCAACTGCGCACGCGCAGCACGTAACAAGTGGCATCGCCGTAACAATGTGCCTCGTTGCAAAATGCTCATTGCAGGCCACACCCACACGATCAAAATCCTGCTTTGCTCTTGCCGACAACGCGGTCGGCGACGATGGTCACAGACATTTCCTTGGGGCCTTCGCGCCAGGTGTACGTGTCCTGCAGCGACCTGGTCGCCGAGGCGATCCCCGCGGCGCTGATACCGGTGCCGGTGATTTCCTGCTTTTCGCCCTTGCCCATAAACCCTTCGACTTCGCCAAACGTCATGCCGATAGTAATCTTGTCGTAGTTCTCGATCGTGACTTTCTTGTCACAACCGGGGAGCACTAAGCCAGCGAATGCAACGATGGCGATCGTGGCCGTGGTGCTAAACGCGCGATTCCATTCCATGGCGAGGCTCCTGTTGGGTCGAGTTGTTGTGCGAATGACTGTGAATATAATTCTAAAGCGTTCGAGCTGAAACTGTGCGAGGCTTTATCGTACACGATTGTGCCCGATCCTGCCATACCCGTGTCAGATTCTGCTCGATCCTCCTCGTGCAATCATTGAGCAAAATTCGACGACTTATGGCTGCCTCATAAAGTTGTAAGGCCCTTTTTCCGAGCCCCAGACCTGCGTGTGCTTGGCGTCGTAGCCGCGATCAAGTGTGTGCAAGCCATCGCTCTTGATCTCGACGATGCTGGTTGCGTAAGTCGAGCCGGAGAGCGCACTCGGGCACGCCACGCCGACGGTTGAGCCGTGCCACGAACCACCGATCCCCTTTGTCAACACCACCTCACAACCTTCCTTGATCGCAAGGCTTTCAGGCCCGATATCGGCGAGCGGTTCGGGCTGCTGCCAAGCGCCAGCAAACCGCAGCGGATCGCCCGGCAACTCCCACACTTCGCTGCGAATCGCAATTCGTTGCACACCATCACTGATCGTGTACGCCATGGGGGTCACGCGATAGACCCGCTGGCGATAAGGCTTGCCTGGCATCTGTGCCACGGCTTGCTCGACGTAAAGCCAGCGTTCCGCCGAACTAGATTTTTCCGGCCAGATCGAAGCCATGTGCAAGATGATCGGGCGAAAGTCTTTATCTGCTTCGGCTTGACCCACGCTTGAAAACGAACCAGTCATCATCGAGATGACTTCGTCGAGTGCCTGCGCGCCAAGTTCGGCGTTGCTGACTTTGGGCTGCAGATTGGTACCTGACTTACCCCCGCAATCTGTATGCGTCGCGCAGCCAGCAAGGCTGAGTATGCAACCGACGACGGTGATCGTGCACGCCAAACGCGCGATGACGCGTGCCGTTGTCTGCTCTGTGAACCGTGTGCGCATGTACCGCTCCGTGTGTTAGGTCCTTGTGCCCGGGCGAACTAGTTTTTTGACGAAACAAATCTCTCCCCCAATGAAATCAAGCAACACAGGCTAGCCAGCGATTCGCGTCGTAGCTCAAGGAGCTCAGTCGAATACAATATGGCTACATAAGGTTGTCAACTGCTCGCGTGTTCGTCCAGCCATGGGTAATCGGTGTAGCCCAAGGCGTCCGGGCCGTAGTAGGTCGCTGGGTTTGGCGGGTTGAAGTGAACGCTTTCGCCACGGGCGACGCGCGCAAAGCGAGCCGAGAGATCAGGGTTTGCGATCAGCAACGTGCCAAACGCGACAGCGTCGGCGATTCCCTCGCGGATGAATTGGTCCGCCTCGGCGAAATCGAACCTGCCATTGGTGATGAGCACGCCCTTGTACCGCTCGCGAAAGTACGCGATAGGTACCTCATTTGTGCGCTCATCTTGGGTCGCTGCAAGCGAACGCATGATGTGGGCGTAGGCTAGGTTGTACTCGGATAAGCGTTCGACGACATAGCCAAAGGTCGCGCGTGAGTTGCTGTCGCGCATAGCGTGGTAATCGCCACTAGGGGAAAGTCGGATTCCCACGCGATCATTGGGCCAGACTTTGAGGATCGCTTCAAGCGCCAAGAGCATGAAGCGAGCGCGATTTTCGATTGAGCCGCCAAAGTCGTCGCCACGAGCGTTGCTTGAATCGCGAAGAAACTGGTCGGGCAGATAACCATTGGCCCCGTGAAGTTCGACCCCATCAAAGCCAGCGTCTTTGGCGTGTTGTGCCGCAGCTTGATAGGTGTCGATGATGCCTGGGATTTCTGCTGGGTCGAGAGCGCGCGGCGTAACCCTGGATTTGACGCCTTCGTAGGTTCGGCAAGTGCCGCCCGGGTCGAGCGCGGAAGCTGATACTGGCAGGCCATTGTCAGGCTGAAAGTCTGGGTGCGACATTCGGCCAACATGCCAGAGCTGGGCGACGATTTTGGTTGATGAGGGAGTTGATGATTCTGGAGAATCCTCATGAACAGCCTCATGAACACCACGAGTAATCGGCAACCAGCCAGCAACGTGCGAAGGCTGGAACAAGCCGGGCGTGTTTGGGTAGCCTTGGCCTTGGCGAGAGATGTTGGTGGCTTCGGAGATGATGAGCGAAGCCCCGCCCGGCAAGGCTCGCTGGCGGTAATACTTCGCCATGATCGCAGTGGGGGTACCGTCGCGTTCGGCCCGGCAGCGGGTGAGAGGAGCCATGATCACCCGATGAGGCAACTGCCAAGCACCAACGCGAAGTGGTTCGAGCAATCTAGGCATCCACCAAGATAGGCATCCCTCAAACCGTTTTTGATCACCCGGTCCGGTATCGTTGCGATGCTCTCTTATTTACTTCTGCTGTAACGCTAATGCTTTCCAGTCGAACAAACTGAAACCGCACGCCCTGTGTTTGGCGAAGTCACTCAGGCTTCTTTCCTGCCTTTCTTCTTCCAAACCCGACTTTCTTCCTAACCGTTTTTTAAGCAAGACTTAAACCGATACTCTGTAGTATTCTCATGCACGCACCGTTTCGTTCAATTTTCCGCAGCGCGGCTCGCCACTTTGGTGGCTCTTTGGGATCCATGCCCAGGCAGCGATCGCGCGCCTTCACCCTCATCGAGTTGCTTGTTGTCATTGGCATTATTGCACTACTCATCGGCATCTTGCTGCCCGCGCTAGGCAAGGCTCGCGAGAGCGCACGCCGCGTAAAGTGCCTTGCCAACTTAAAGGGCATCGGCGTGGGCATTGCTCTCTATATGAACCAGAGCAAGGAACTGCTCCCCAAGGTTCGCCCGCTTAACAGTGGCAGCAACACTAACGATCCCTCGCTGCTCGACATTCTCGGCCAATACACCGATGCCGCGTTGCCTTACGAACGCGCCCCCGATGACTGGGTCGTCGCTGATCCTTGGCGCTGCCCCAGCGACGCTGGCGGCACCGACGAAGCCACTGGATTTAAGCCACTTTGGCAATCCGCAGGAACGAGTTATGAGTACGCGCCCGGCGCGTTGATGGTCGCCGCAGAATTGTTCACAGTAAAGTTCCCGCAGTTTGGTGTGAGTAAGGCGTACGAAGCAGCACAGCCGCCGTTTGCCGTGCTTGTGGACGCCGCAGATTGGCATAACCCGCGGTATGGCACGGATCGAGCGATTTCCGCCGAGCAGCTTTGGGATCGAAATGGGCTTTTCTATGGCGATTGGCGAGCCGATAAAGTGCCTTTTGTGACGACCGATCGTGCGCAAACCCTCTTTGAGAATGTGCTTCGCTTTGGTGGCGGGCTAGGGGGGTAGGAAGAAGAATTGGCAGAGTGGAACAGTGGCATACTTGCAAAGTGGCAAAGAAACCGGTGGATGCGCGAATGCCGAATGCCGAATACTTCTGACTTTCGTTTGAGTTAAACATGAACAACGAACCAACAAATTCCTCGTACACCAACGCCCAACAGCCTGTCCCAACTCCTGGCTCAACACCTGGCGTAGGCAGCCTTCTCGATGGGCTCGACGTGCCAAAGAGAATCGGAGCAGCTCGTCCGCCCAAGGGTCCAGGCCTCATCGCTCGCCGAATCACTAAAGCCAAAGCCGCTTGGCAGGCTCGCATAGACGATCCAATTCGCCGCAAGCCCACGATCTTCGCGGCCCGAGGCGTAGCTGCGGCGTTACTTGTCGCGGCTGGCGTTGGGTTGTACTTTGCTCTTCGCCCTGTTCCTCAGCCAGACTATTTCAGCGACCCGCTCAACGACGTCTTCAACTACACACTCTTAACCGACGAATTTAACAAGTTGCCCGTTGAAAAACGCCTGGAACTTATTGCGGCGTTGGTAAAGCGGATGCAGTCAATGAACAAGGGCGACTCGATGTTGCTCGCCGCCTTTGGCGCGGGGATCGCGGGCCAGGCACGCGAACAGATTAAAGAAAACGCATCGCAACTCGCGGTCGACATGTGGGATAAATACGCAAAGGACTATCGCAACGTGCCCGAGCAAGACCGCTCGGCGTACCTCGACAAGACCTTCGTCGACTTCATGAAAAATATGGAAGCTCTTGGCGGCAACCCGCGCGATATCTCCGACCAAGATCGCCTCGCTGAAGTGAAAAAGCAGGCCCAGCGCGATCGCCAGGCGATGCGTGAACCAGGCCGCGGCCCCGATGGCGAGGCGCTGGGAAGTGTCTACAACTTCATGAACAACGACGTGGGCTCGCGGGCCAACCCGCAGCAGCGCGTTCGTGGCCAGCAACTGCTACGCGATATGGGGCGTCACTTTCGTGGCCAAGACCCTGAAACCGGCAAGCCCGCCACCGAGACCGCCCCGGCGCCTGCACCAGCCCAAGAAGTGCCACAAGACAACGGTCCGGCGTAACCCAAGCCCAACCAATTCGCACATCGAAGTGATCGCCGCACAAAGTCGAGCGTCTTGGCTTCATTTTTTTCAATGCGACATGTATTTATTTCCGCTTGTTGCGCGGATTTGCAGTGCTCCGCATCATTGCACGCGTTCCAATCAGCAGCCACCATCCTCAAAGAGCGTGTAGAAGCCAGAGAAATCACTGCTGCTACTGGGGATGACAAGTTCTTTGTGGGCGAGGGCGCCGGTCACTGAGCAGATAAAGGTTTTGAAGAGACCGACACGCCCGGTGCCGTTGTTGGTGGCGAGGGTGACGTTGGCGCAGACGCTGTTTACGATCAGGCGATTCACGCCATTCTTAGAGCGGCGAGACAGGCTCGTCACACGCGAAGTGTGCCATAAGATCAACACATGACTAGTGAAGTAGAATGAACAGTTGCGATGCGGCTTTAATGTCTTGTCAATGCAGGCGTTCGCGACCACACCTGCCCCACGCCCCCCCCGCCACGCGTTTCAATTCGGTTGGTACCAGGTGCAGGGTTGCGCGTAATTCGTGATCGAGCGTGATGAGGCGCGCTCGTTGCGCGGAACCACTTCGCGTTGTTCTGATTGAACTCGCGGCCAAGGTTGCCCTTGCCACCCCTGCCACCCCTGCCACCCCTGCCACCCCCGCCACCTCCGCCAACTCTCGACAACGATTCTGCAAGAACTTTGTATCGTGCGTCCGATACTGTTCATTGAGTAAGAGGGGCGTTGTACCTCTTTAATGGGCAATTCGTCGATTGTCGGCGGCTCTGCCCACATTTCGTTTGTCACACCCGGATTGTGCGGCGCGCCGCCTATCCGCCTGGAATTCAGGAGTCTATATGGCGGCCCAGCCTACCGAAGCCATCACTGTTCTTGGCCCGGACGCTTCGTTTAAGGGTGAGCTCACCCTACGTGGTGCTGCGAAGATCCTTGGCGAGTTCGAGGGCTTGATCAACGCCACCGGCGAAATCCACGTGGGCTCGAGCGCTGTCTGCCACGCCACCATCGAGGCTGATTCGATCCTCGTCGATGGTACCGTAAACGGGGATTTAATCGCTCGCGAACGCCTGCAGCTCACGAATAAGGCTCGTGTTCAAGGTGATGTGTCAGCCGCAGCGTTGATCGTGGCGGAGGGCGCGTCGTTTGTGGGTCGGTGTGCGGTGGGTCCAGACGCTGTGCAAACCGCAAACCGCAACATGCCTGCTCAGTCGATAAAAACTCTTACACCTGCTATTTCGTCCACGCTTGAAGCCAAACCGGTCCGCCTTCGAGCCACCGGAACTACGGGCAACGGCAACGAATACCCCGCCGCCCAGCCTGAATGGGCTGCTCCTGCTCCCGCCAAACCTGTGTGGATGACTGCTGGGGTTACCGGCATTGGAAGTGCAGTGGCACACAACGGAAATGGAAACTCGGTCGCACAAGACTGATTTGTGTGGTATGCTATAATGTAAGCTAGAATCTACCAAATGCTTCATGGCTGTCGCCTTGATTCTAGAATAAATGTTTACATAAGCCTATGTCTTGCAGGAACTTAACAGAGCCCCCCCACCCGCGGCGTGTGCGGTGAAAACCCGCGCCGCGGATTTGAAGTTTGGTTTCGTGCTTGGTTTCGTGCTTGGTTTCGTACTTAATTCGCGCGAGCCGAGACTTTCGATGTCTAAAGCCTTGTGTATCAAGCTCTTTGGCCTGACAGCGTAAACGCAACCCACGCGTGCATGCTTGGCGTTATTTGCTGAGCAATAGGCACCGAGAAAGCGGCGGAGCCGTGTTCTCAAAGCCATTCTTTACTTCCAAACCGCCGCCGGAGCGATTGGTCCAGTGTTATCACTGCCGATCGCACATTTGCGTTCCTGCGACGGCGCGGACAGCGTCGTGCCCGGCGTGCTACAAAGGCTTGGTATTAGATGACTTGTGTGTGCGAGAAGGGCATGCCGCCGGACGGCTATCGACGTGTGGTAAGGTTGTTGTGGAGAAGCGTGGGCGTGCCGTGACACGAGCTGTGGAAGCTGCGGCGGGGGTCGAAGTTTCGGGCACGCTCGAAGCGAGGGTTCTGTCGGGGGGTCCGGTACATATTCGCAAGGGTGCGCACCTTAAGGGGGAATGTCAGGCAACAAGCATTATTGTCGAGCCTGGCGCGGTAATTGATCGAGCGTTTTTCCGGATCGGGCCAGACGTCTTTGCGCAGGCGCACGCCGGGGATGTGGCAGGCGCGACAAGTGTGGCTGGTGTTGCGGGAGGTGGTGCTTCATCTAGTATGACTAGCAAGCCGAGCCAGCCATTAATTGAGATTCGGGTGAAGCCGTTGCCGCCTTCGAATCCGTTTACGCTTAGTGCGCATCCGCCAACGATTCGGGAGATGCAGCAAGAGGCGATGGCGGCTACTCGGCAGACTGCGAACGCATCACAATCTATAAGTGGTTCTACACCGATTCTCAAACAGGCCACGCCGGTGATGCCGGTGATGCCGGTGATGCCGGTGATGGAGGTCACGCCGGTGATGCCGGTCAAGCTGGTCAAGCCGACGATTCGGCTGGGGTCGCCTTTGCCTACTGCGAGAGTTGTACCGCCAGCGGCACCGCTATCCGGCTCAGCGGCGGCACAACCGACCATACAACCGGCTATTCAGCCAACGGCTCGCACGAATGAGCCTTTGGTGACTGGGAATATTTACAGCACGCATCGGCCCTCGGCGAAGACATATCCGCCGACCAAGGCTTCGCCACAGAGGCCGCTCCCGCCGACAGATACCAGGCGGTAAGTGGCGGGTTGGTATGGGCTGCTCGTACGCATCACACTTGAAGCACGAGCAAAGCCGCGCAGCGAAAGTAATGCAAAGCCTCTCTGGGAGAAAGAGGGGAATACCCAAGACTGCCTAAATTTCAACAAGGATTTGTAGCTTAGCTTCTTCTAGAACGAAGAAGGATAAAGAGTATGCACATATAAAATACCTGTACCGTAAAAAGATGTATTATTTCACGAAAGGTTCTAAGGTTCTTTAACGTTCTTTAAGAGACACGGGTGAACGTACGCGGTCGAACCTGGATGGAGTGGCATATTCTGCAATCATGCGTGAGCGCGAGTTGTTGGACACGATCGCGAAGATGGCTGCGGGAGTGTCCGCACGGTTTCCCAGCGTGCTGGTTGGGCCGGGGGATGATTGTGCCGTGCTTGATACGCAATCGCGCGATGGGCGAGCGTTGCTGGTAACGACGGATCACGTTGTCGAGGGCGTGCATGTGCAGTGGGCTGCGCCCAAGTATGGACGCGGCGCGTTGGACCTGATGGCGCGAAAGGCGTTAGCGCGATCGGTCTCTGACATTGCGGCGATGGGCGGCGAACCGCTGGCGTGTGTGGCGACAGCGTGCGTTGATCGGGTTATGCCTCAGGATGCGCTGGAGTATTTGAGTGAGGCATTTCAACTGTTTGGGATCAAGCTGAACTGTACGGTGGTGGGGGGCGACGTTGCGGCGTTTGCGCGAAGGGTGAATGAAGGTGGTGGGGGTGAGGGTGGTGGTGTGGCTAGCGGAAGCAGTGGCAGCGGAGAAGCGCAGGCGATGCCGATCGTGCTGACGGTGACGGCAGTGGGGCGAGCGCACGAGCAAGTTGGTCCGGTGCTGCGAAGTGGGTGCAAAGTTGGTGATGCGGTGTATGTGACCGGTGGGCTGGGTGGTTCGCTGGCGTCGGGACGGCATGCGACGTTTGTGCCAAGGGTTGAAGAAGCGAGATGGTTGTGTGATGCGGCGGCGAAGCAGGCTGGCAAGATGAACAATGGTGAATCGCTGTCTGATATCAGGAGGCAGGCCATGCCGCCGCACGCGATGCCATTGCACGCGATGCCGCTGCACGCGATGCCGTTGCACGCCATGATGGACTTATCGGATGGGTTGGGCATTGATGCGGATCGGCTCGCGCAGGCGAGCGCAGGTGAAGTTGCGTTGAGGCGCGATGAAGGCGTTGCGATCGTGCTCGAATCAACGTGGCTGCCAATGCATGATGGCGTGGCGTCGTGGCGCGAAGCGATCAGCGATGGCGAAGATTATGAGTTGGTATTTGTTGCGGATGCGGGGTGGGCGCTGGCTGGCGCGATTGAAGTGTTGGATGCGCAGGGCGTGAAGCGGACGACCAAGATTACGCGCGTGGGCATGGTGGTTTCGCGCGAAAGTGTGCCGAGCCGATGCTGTGTGCGAACGCCGGAGGGAAAATTGATTGATGCGTCGCAGAGTGGGTATCGGCATGAGGAGTGAGGTACGGCACGATCGCTAAGCGATCATGACTGGACATGACTGGACATGGTGGCACGAAAGCAAAGGCAGCCGGCGGGGACCGCCGGACCACCCAAGGCAAAGGAACCTAAGGCAAAGGGACCTAAGGCAAAGGCACACCATGATCGAAACGATCATGGTGGCACGAAGGCAACACAAATTCAAAGGCAGCCGGCGGGGAATCGCCAAGTAGCCAGTGGGATGGCCAGCACGTCATACTTTGCAGGCCCAAGGCCTGATCATGAATAGATGGGCGTTGAGGAGACTTTGCGACGACACGCCCGGGAGCTTACTTTGCTTCCGCTTTCGCGCTTTCTTCCGACGGGATTCGCTCGATGATTTCGTCGGCGATCACTATTGCGCGAGTACACAATCGATCGGCGCGAGACTTAAGCCCGGCGTACGCCAACAAGCAAGGCACAGCTAGGCACAAGCCAAGCAGCGTGTGGAAGAGGGCTTTACTAATACCTAGAGACAAGTCGGCGGGGCCAGCTTGGCCGCCGCCATCGCCTAGGCTTGTGAAGGCGAGAATCATGCCCCAGACCGTGCCGGCAAGTCCGACGAGTGGGCCAAGGTTGCCTATCAAATTCAAGAGGTCGATTCGACGAAACCAGGTTGCGCTGCCTTCGGCAGCTGCGAGTTCGGCAGCGTCACGAATGCTGGCGCGATCACGGCCCAGCCTTGAAACGCCTGCGCGAACAATTGCGCCAAGTAGCGACGCATCATCGCGAACGGTGGCGCGAAGGCCATCCCAGTTGCCGGTGCGAGACATGTCTTCGAGCTTGCCTGCGAGGCTCTTTGGTGCGATGGCTTTCTCGCGTATTTCCGCAATGCACCAGAAGATGAGCGTGACGCCGGCGACGCTGCCTAGGAGCAGGATCACCGTGAAGATGTCCATGGATTGGACGAAGAGGTCCCATGGGCCGGTTGCAAGTGTTGCGTGTATATTCGTGCTGGCGTGCATCACCTGTGCTATTTCCTTTGAGCCTGTGAACTGATTGAGGCTAACCAGATCGAGCCTGTAATTAGACCGAACAAGTAAACCCAAATCAAGACACTAACCATACCCGCGTGTTGGCGTGCGTGATGGTAATTGGCAAGGCTACTTATTGCGAATCGGTGGAGCCTTGCTGATCGTGTCCGGCTTCGAGATCTTCTTGCGTCGCCTCGCGCGAAGTTGTATAGCCGCCAGTCAACCAGCGGTAAAGGTCGGCTTCTTTCGCGCGTTGATTGGCGAATGGATACGTGCGGCTCGTCGGCTCTACCCATTGCCCGGTCACGCGGCATTTGGTTGGCGGCAGTTCGAGCAGCGCGGCAGCCTCGGGCCTTGCCGCGGCTTCATCAAGCCAAGTCTTGGGAATGCCTAATCGTGCTTGGCGCGAGTGAACTGCGGTGACGACGAGCTCGATCTCGCAGCGAGACATCGGGAGAACTTCTTCGATGCGAATTGGCCATTCGATGAGGGCGGCGCTGAGGCCGCGTGCGAAACCTGATTCATCAAAGAGCGCGTCCCAGCCGGCGTTTTCGAGCTCTTCAGCACTGCGCACGCGATATGCGTCAACATGAACAAGCTCGCCACCGGCGAGATGTAAGGGGCGAGACGGCTCACTGTCGGCGGTTTCGCTGGGCTGCACGCCGACGATTGAATATTGGTTGATGACGACGAAGGTCGGGCTGGAAACGCTCCCTGGCGCGACGCCCAAGGCGTAGGCAAGCGCACGAGCAAAGGTCGTCTTGCCCGCGCCCAATTCACCCGTGAGCGCGACAACATCGCCCGCGCGAAGCGTCCATGCAAGAGCGCGCGCGAGCGCGACGGTCGCGCCCTCTTCGGCGAGGTCGATAGTTGCCCAGTGTGTGTCGGCTCTTGGCGTGCGCATGTGTGCCTTTGTCGATCTTCTTATGTGACTCCGCGTTGCTTCGGCGACTCGATTCGCCTGACTCGGATTTCTTACTCAACATAGACACGAATAACCCGTCCCAGCAACGATGCTCAAGAGATCAGGAACACCAACCTCACGCGCAAATTCGTACGGAGTTTAGTAGTACTTCCGCGACACTTCCGTAACTCGCGTCTGGATAACTGCCACCGTCTCCTACCAACTGTGGTTCGTCAATCACTTTTGCTTGCAGGAAATGCAACCAAGCTGTACAGTACATGCATACCGAGAGGCGCAATTGCCTATCGGCCTCATTTGTAGTTTAGAAATCGACAGGAGCCGCTCATGCGCCGCACTATCCACAGCTCAGCCTTGTGTTTGATTGCAGCGAGCGCTGGGCTAGCTCACGCTGCTCCTTTGGCGGAAAATATAGTCGAGATTCCGCAGATGAGCAAGCTTCGCGTGGATACGTCTGGCCGCGTCTATGAAACGCCAATCGATGGCGTGCTGATCCCCGGCAATTACACGCAGCGCGACGGCTGCCCGCAGATTTCCAGCCATACAAATACGAGCTTTGAAGGCGGCACGTACGCGGTGCAGGCTGGCTTTGCCCAGAACGAAGTTGCCGCAACGTCGTACACGCTCAGCCCCGCGAGCTTTCCAGCACGCTTGGCGTTGATGGAATTTGTTTTCGCGCAGCAGAACGCAATCGTCACGACGACCACTCAATACGTCGTGCAAATCTGGAATGGCTTGCCTAGCACAGGCACGCTCATCGGCGAGTTTGAGTCCGACCCTAGCGGCTTTCCGCTGCCCGATCTGATCATGGCCCCGGGTACGCGAGGCACCAACATTCAGGTCTCGGTTGACCCTTCGGATCCTGACCAGATCATCCTCTTCGGCGATAACCCCGCAACGCCCAACACCTTCTCTATCGGCATCAAGGTTGTATTGCACAACACCCAGACTGGCGACGGCTGCACCACTGCACCGCCAAGCAATCGCAATGCGTTCCCTGTCACCGACAACACGTCATCTTCGTGTGGCTTTGGATATTCTCAGCTCCAGCAGCCCACGCGCAACTGGCTCAATGGTGTCAACTGTGGCCCATCGGGTTGCCCGGCCAATGGCGGTTGGTCCACATTTAGCAACCTTGTACCCGACACAAACTTACTGGGCTTTTGCTTCCAAGGCTGCCGTCCGCGTGGCGATTGGGTGATTCGCGCGACGTGGGACCCGGTGAATTGCCCCGGCGTTCCTGGCGCGTGTTGCTTTGGCTCGACTGGATGCGTCGCGGTGTTGGACGCCGCGGGCTGCGTCCAAGCTGGTGGTACGTTCATCGGGCCGGG
>JBBRGG010000017.1:0-23287 GCA_038240875.1 Phycisphaerales bacterium
TCCCGGCGCTACAAGCCAATTCGACCGCCCTTTCCGCAGCTCCAACAACGAGTTCTGGGTCCTAGGTGGCTTTGCCAATGAAGCCACCACCTCCGACCGCATCGTCATCCGCGGCTCAGGCCCAAACCGTCTTGCACACACCCTTATCGCCCGCGAAGGCACCCCAGCTCCTTTCGACCTGACATACACCTACTCCTTCTTCGAAACCCAACTGGGCATCAATGACACGGGAACCGTCGCCTTCATCAACGACATGCTCTCCCTCACTACCGCCGACGAAGTTCTCGTCCTCTCCGACGGCACCACATCAACCGCTCCCTTCCGCGAAGGTAACGCCGCTCCAGGCTTCGAAGCCGGCGTCCTCTTGGGTGCCAACTTTGAGTCCGCAGGCATCACCAACGCAGGCGAAGTCGCAGCCGAAGTTCAGCTTGCAGGCATCAACATCACCACCGCCAACGACACCGCTCTCATCGTCGGCACAGTTTCTGGTTCCATGATCCTCGCCCGCGAAAGCTTCGCCCCCACCAGCGGCATCGGCCCACTGGGCACTCTCCAAGGCTTCGACGACGACCAATTCTCCATCAGCGCCGACGGCCAATCCTTCCTCTACCTCGGCGATGACAATAACGCTAACCCCCCAGGTGACAACATCGTCGTTTACAACGGTGCAGTTGTTCTCCGCGAAGCCAACGTAGTCACCGTCGGCGGCCCGGTCATCGGCACCGGCGGCCTTCGCCACGGCACTCTTTCTACGAATGGACAACACTGGCTCGTTCGTGGCATTCCCGCCACCGCAACCCCCGACCTCGATTGGGTCGTAAACAATGGCCAGCTCGTCGCAGTGGGCCTCGAAGACATCACCCCTGCCAACCTCTCTAACGAAAGCTTTAACGACGCCACCTTCGCCGACCTCTTCTTCTCCATCTCCATCAACAACAACGGCGACTACGTCATCGGTGGTACTACCGACGCTCCCGACATTCTTCGTAACGCAGTCCTCGTCATTAATGGCTCCCGCGTCATCGCCCGCGAAGGCGACCCAGTCGATCTCAACGAAGATGGCGACTTCACCAATGACGACGCCTTCATCGCCACCTTCAACAACGATGACGCCTTCCTCAGCGACTCCCTCCTCTACTACTTCATGGCTGACCTCCGCAATGCAGCAGGCTCCACCATCGGCCAGGCCTTCCTTGTACTCGACGCAGCTTCAACCGAACCCACCTGTCCAGACTGTGCCGCCGATTACAACCAAGATGGCGGCGTGACCGGCGACGACATCGCAGCCTTTTTCGTCGACTTCGAAGCCGGCAGCGGTTGCTCCGATACCAACGTCGACGGCGGCATCACCGGCGACGATATCGCAGCCTTCTTCATCGCCTTCGAAGCCGGTGGTTGCTAAAAAATATCCCTTCTCGTGGCACAGGCGTCACGTTATGTCTATTACTTCGACGCACGATTCGTAACAAGTTTCTAAACCCGTTTACCTACAACACCCTAACCCAAAACCCACGCCCTTCCTCCAGCCCCGGCCTTCCGAGGCTGTTTTTATTCCTTCAGCCTGTAGACGCCGATATCCATCAACTTCACATATGCAATTAGGCTCGGTCACGAACGCAGCCTTTCATGGGAGTTTCAATGACCACCGCGACACAACCCCAACCACAACCTCAAGCCCCACACTCTCAGCAACCTATGTCCCAAGACGATATCCGCGCCCACTACGAAAAGCAGTGGGGCAAGCAATCCAGAAGTGCAACCACCCTCGACGATCTTTCCTATTCCAACCCAGTCGAAGATGAAGTCCTCTATCCCGCCTACGAACGCCTTCTCCAAGACCTACACCTCGCCCCAAACGCAAAGCATGTGCTCGACGTCGGCTCTGGCTCCGGCCGCTGGATCCGTTACTTCCTTAGCCGATTCTCCCCCGCGCTGCTCGTCGGCATGGACTACACCCAATCCTCCGTCGATCTCCTTCGTGCCTGGCACGCCAACGCGATCTCTCCATCACCATCTCAATGTAGTTCACCATTTTCATCACCTTCAGCCTCACTCGTCCACTTCGCGCACGCGAACATCGCCGACCCCGCCCTCACGCTTTCTTCACTCATTCCACCAACAACTTCGCACCAAAGCTCCACATTTGCCCATCAAGGCTTCGACCTCATCAACATCGCCAACGTCCTCTTCCACATCCCCGAGCAAACTCTCTTCGAGCAGTCGCTCCGCAATCTTCGCGCATTGGTCGCTCCTACCGGCGCGATCGTGTCCACCGAGTACCTCCCGCGCGCAACCTACCGTACCAACTGGATGATGGTTCGCAGCCGCTACGAATTCGAAGCCGCATGCACCCGCGCCAACCTTCGCATCGCAGCGGTACGTGCCTTCTCATTCTTCTCGAATGATCCAATGGGCCTCGATGGCCCAGACACCGCAGGCCGCAGCGATTTTAACGCCGTCCGCGCTCGCATGCAGCACGTCCTCTCAACAGATTCATCCCCAGAGGTCCGCCAATTCATGATCGACCTCTTCGCACAGATCGAACGAGCCACCCTTGTCTTCGCGCGTGAACGAATAGCAGAGATCGACCTGCCCAGCCAAAAACTCGTCGTGCTTGTGCCGGCGTAACTCTACACCTGCGATCAAACTCGCTCGTCACGCTGTTGGCCGTGAGTACACCATCTCCAGCCGATTCCCACGCGAGTTGTGCCGTACGTCGGACATATATGCCCGAATCAAAAAAAGCCCGCGCCCGCTGGTGCGTTCGAGGTTTTCATCAAGAGTCGGGTCCGGCACCGCCGCAGGCACATAGCCCGGGCCGTTGTCTTCAATTGCAAGCCGCACCTGGTTCGCGCTCGCTTCGTACTCAAGCACAATTGGCGTATCCGCAGACAGCCCTTTGTGACCGTGGTTGAACGCGTTGCTCATCGCTTCTTCAAGCGCTACACGCACCGCAAACACCGACGCCCTGGCATATCCAAGCGTTTCCATCGCTAGCGAGACTTGGTTCCGCGCGTGCTCAACCGCAACGTGATCCTGCCGGACCTCAATGCGGGCGCGAAGAAGATGGTTCGGCAACGATGTCATCGCGACATAAATCTAGTTAGTTGCGACTTCGCATAACGCACGTATACAACGCAAACGAACAAAAACGCTCAACCATTACATTGGCATTCAACACACGCGTCCGGCTTTACGTAAACGATTTCACCGCATCGTCCGACGTTGGCAATATCTGAAAGATCTTGTTCAACCGCGTAATCACAAACACGTCATAGATCTGCGGGTCAATATCCGCCAGCCGCAGCTGTCCCGACTTGGTCCGCACGCGATTGTTAATCTTGATCAGCGTGCCTAACGCCGCGCTCGACAAGTGTTCGACATTCGCGAATGAGATCAACAACTTCGGCGAGTCCGCCGCATCGATCAACGCGCCGATCTCTTCGCCGATCAGCTCGATGTTCGCCTCATCAAGAATATTGCGATCAATGAACTCAACGCGAGTGATCGCATCGTGACGCTTCACCCTGATTCGTGTCTCGGTCGGGGGCATAAGGCAACGCTCCTGTGTGCTGCGCGTCTTGGTTCGAGGCTGCCACGCGATTCCAGCGTTCGTATCGCACAACACTGGAATAACTTCGTGCCATACCGCGCACGCCATGATAGCGAGCTTTCCCATTCGGTTCGAGTGCAAGTCCAAAGAATACCGCTGGCTAAAAAAAGAAGCCGATCACCGTGATCGACCTCTCGAATTACGTTGTACGTACAAACCCAAATCAGTTCGGCAAGCTCATTCGCACCGACTCTGCAAGACCTGGGTACGCACGCTCTTCCTCTTCGTTCTGGATCAGAATCGTGGGCTTGAGCAAAATCAGCAATGTCTGCTCTTCGCGCGATTCTGTGCGGTTGGTGAAGAAGCGGTTCAAGATTGGAATCTTGGACAACACCGGTACGCCCGTCTCAACCTCAGTCTCGGTGATCAACCGCTGGCCGCCCAAAAGGATCGTTCCCTGATCTGGAACTGTAACCGTCGTCTGAACGCGGGTGACAGTGATCGTCGGCGCTTCAATTCCGGAATTGACTTGTTGTGAGTTGACAAGTTGGCCGCCAGCAACAGCTGTCACAGGCACCAGACGAAAGCCATCAATCGTGCCCACGGTCGTATCAACATTGAGAACAACATAGCGGCGGTCAGCCGTCACCGTGCCGTCAACCAGCATCACTACGCCTTCAGTTACAACACCGATATCAGGATCAAATCCGACCGCAGAGTCCGCCACAACCGGCGTCAAGTCCGAGATGAACGCTTCCTGCGTCGCGACGTATATGTTCGACGTCTGGCCGTTGGTAAAGGTCAAGCGCGGTGCGGTGAGCGTTACCGTTCGGCGGTCCGCCTGTGTTGCCTTCACAAGGAAGTCAACCTGGATGTCATCAAGGAACTGCCCCGAAACACCAAGCGCTGGCGATGCTGCCAAAATATTGGTGGCAAACCCACCAGTAGTCAACTGCTCGGTCAAACCAAGCGAGTTCTGCGGAGCACCAACAACCGAGAGCGGGCTGGGACGAGCAACCGGGATGAAGCCCTGCGTAGCAATCGGTGTGGGAGCACCAGTTGAAGGTCGAATGCCGCCGGCGCCACGCGTTGCGGATGTACGAACGCTATTCGACGTGTAGTTGCCTAAAGCCGGATCGAAGAGATCGCTGGGGAGGAAGTTGGGGTCAACGCCGCGTGCCGCTCGAACTTGGTTATTCTTCGCGTTGAAGTACACGTCGATGTCGAAGCCAACCTGCTCGAAGAAGTCCTGCGAAACCAGCAGGAATCGAGTCTCAACATTGATCTGAACCGAGCGAGATGCACGAAGCTTAGTGAGCAAACCATGTATCGCGCGATGATTCGCAGGCGTGTTCGTGACGATGAGATTGCCACCAAGCTGCTGGATCATGCCGACATCGCCGCCGTTGGCCTGCCAGCCGTTGGGATCGATGTTGGTCGTAATGATGTCGATGATCTCGGTCGTACGTTCTTCGAGGGTACGACGCTCTCGGTCTGCATTGTCTTCAGTAAAGGGGCTCTGTCCCTGGCCGCCGCCCTCACCACCACCTTGCTGCAGGACTGTGTTAAGGTCAAAGTCAGGTGCGTTGATGTAATCGGGTACTTCAACGATCAAATCGCGAATGTCATAGATGACCAACGCCTTGTTGCGGTTGATCACGTCACGCGAAGCAACCGTAAGGACGCCATCGGTGATCGACCACGCAGCACCCGAGAATTGATCCGGGCTCACACGCTCAATAACCCGCGACAACGCGGTCTCAACCGTGACATTGGTCAGGTTAAGCGTTACTGGCGTCTCTCGATTGATGCCGACTTCCTCGAGGCTCTGCCAATCCGTGTCTACGTTCAAAAGCGTTACCGCCTTGATGAAGTCGAGCACGTTTGCCAGCGGAGTCTCGTTGAAATTGACCGGAATCCGTCGGCTCTGCATCGTTGCAAGCACGCGACGATCTTCCGGTGAATCCGAGAAAGCCGGGTTGTCGCCACGCTGGCTGATGCGAGGCCAGTTCGAGCCATACTCAATCATGCTGTTCGGCGCGATCAGTGCCTCGCTGTTGTCTATCACCAAATCTGCTGTACCTTTGATCGACTTCTCACGAAGCGTGTTGTACTGCGAGTACACGATCATGTCCGTCAAAATGTCCTTCAACAACAATCCCGTAGGGTTGATCGGATCAAGAAACAAGATCTGCTCGGTAACCTGCAGCGCTTCCTGATACTTCATCTCAACCTGCAATGCACGCACGCGATCAACAGCCTCAGAGATCTTCTGCTCCTTGACGCTCTGGGCCTGCTGCGAAGCAATGCGTGACTGCTTCTGCAATTCTTCTTCGCGTACGCGAGCCTGCTCCGCAGAGATCCGGTTCTCTTCGGTATCGATCTGCGCACGCAGCGTGCGAACGTCGCTCGAGAATCCTTCGAACTCAGGCTCGGACAACACCGAACGCCCAGCATTAATGCGAAGGTTCGCCGACGCAACTAAGTTGCGTGCGTTGCTCGTGTCCGCCTCGGCCAGCGCCTTCTTAGCACGCTGAAGATCGTTGTTGTACTCGGCCAAAACCTGCTGACGCTGCAATTCACGCGTGTTGATCACCGAGTCGATAAGGTTGCCGCCACCAGCATTCAAGCGAGCCCGCGCCTCAGCCGAACGCAGTTCCGCACCATTCTTCTCTGCCTGCGACATGTCCGAAGCAAACTCACGTAGCACGCGGTCATACTGGCCCACGGCTTCATTGATCCGGCCTTCTTCAAACGCCTTGTCCGCCGACAGAAGCAGGCTCTGTGCTTCGAGCTTCCGCGCCATCGCGATCGGATCCATCGCCTTCGGCTGTGCCGCTGGCTCGTTGTTCATCGGTGCAGCAGCCGGTGCAGCAGCCGGAGCTTCACCCGATGCCGTAGCAGCGGCAGGAGCAGGAACTTGAGCCGCAGTTGCAGCCGCAGTTGGAGCAACAGCCGGTACTGGTTCCTGAATCTCAGGAATGCCCGCAGGCCGTACCGCCGGAGCAGGGCTCGAGCCACCACCGCCAGGAACCGGGACCAACTCAGGAGTCGGTTCAGAATTAGCCTGGGAAACTGGTTGTTCTGAAGCAGCCGGAGACGAAGCCGTTGACGGAACAGGTTCATCAATAATCGGCTTGATCACGCCCGGCTGCATCATCGCCGCCGAAGCGCCGCCATTAGCCATCGCCGCTTCTTCGCGAAGAACAATCTTATTCTTATATTCAGATGCCTTGTTCGCAGTCGCCGTGTCCAACGCCAGGCCCAGCGTGTTCACGCGGCTCAATAGCGCCTTGGATTCTTCGACTCGCCCAGCGTCAAAGCTCTCGGCGGCCTTGTTCACCAGTGCCGAACCCTGCCCGTCAAACGCTTCGCGACGCGTCTTGATCGACGCCAACACATCGCGCGCCTTTGCCATCTGCTCGTTGGTCGCCTTCGGGGCCTCCATCACAGCCTTGGCATGCCGCTCGGCAAGCGTCAACTCATCTCGCGACATCGCATCCTGTGCCGTCTGAAGGCTTACGTCCTCAGGGCTCAGCGTCTTAAGCGCCTTGGAAGCATTGTTCAATAACGCGACAAGCCGTGCACGCTCGCGTTCAGAAAGGTTCGTCGTCGAACGATTCAGCTCAAGCAGCATGCTGCGCGCTTGCACAACTTGCTTGTCAGCAAGCAACTGTGCAGCAAGATCCAGCCGTTCGCTGGCGCTCTTGGTCGCAATCGAGGACTGATCCGTTCCAGTGGTAGCAGGCGTTCCAGCAGGCCCATTAGAGGACAAAGGTGCGCCTATTGCCAACCCGGCAATCATGCTCACCGCAGCACCAGCAGCAGCGCCAACCTTCAAGATCCCTGCATTCAAGTTCCCTGAACCAAAGATCAGGGACACATTCTGAGCATTCCGAGTCACCATTGAAAGGCTCTCCACACAGGCCGCCGACACGCATTTCGTGCCGGTGTAACGATCCAACAGAGGGCGTCGTACTTGATCGTGGTCCATCACGATCGCGCCACTTTCACATCTGCACGATACAAACTACGAATACTGCCAAATGGCAATGCCTAACCACCAATCTAAACCCATACCTACTCGCAAACCGATCAAACTGTCTGTTTCCAAACAGCGAACGAGTTGTTCAGGGGCCGGAGAGTAGCAGATCCAGGCAAGCCACGCCGGGAAGTTTTTACACCAACGAGGAACTTTTGCTCGACTGCACGCCAACGCCAAAGAGTTCTCTTGAATCTCAATCGACCCAGGACTGCTTAGTCCAATCCTGCCATCCAAAGCCACTCAATTCAGTCATCTTCAAGCCGTGCCTTAAAGTCACTTCTGAAGGTCTGACCAAGTCCTGGTCCTAGCGCAATCCAATGATGAATTGACCCACCATCCCCTCTCGGGATCTAGAAGATACACCAACGCCACCAATCTTGCAAATCATACATCTCGAAACGTCCCTGTTCACTGGGTTTCCCGATTTTGGTGAAGTGCATCCACTCCCCTATCCACAATGCCTTCTCCACAGTCTCAGCTGAAATCAGGGTCTATTCCTTCACCACTCAAAGAATTGCCCCATACCAAAATTGTCCAATTTCCATCAAATTAATGGGTCAATCACCTCGCGGACCACATCTATTCAATATTCCCCATCGTCAACTCGTCGTGCTTACGTAGCACGTCGAGCGTAACCAAACCGGCGAGCGTTCCTCTACTCAACCCACCGGGCCGAGTAAATCTCGCCACTCTTGGGCTTTCCCTTTGGCGGCTTGATGTTGTACCGGGTCAGCCCGTCTCGAAGTTGCTCAACCATGATCCGATCGTGCTCGATTACCATAACATCCTCTACAACAAGATCTTGCGATCCTTCGAGCGACTCCGCAGCATCCAGCGCTTGCTCCTCAGCCGCTCGCAAACAATCCGCCGCCAGCAAAATCTCCGCATACTTTGCCGGCCCTTCCGAAGGCTCAACTCGCACAACACACCGCCAAAGCGTCGTCCCGATCTCCTTAGCATCATCATCCAAGTTCCGATCAGGGTCAATATTCAGCAACAGATGCCAATCCAGCTTCAATGACTCAACAATCTCTTCAAAGCTCATCAGCTTCGGCGAACCTTCCGGCGCCAGCAAAATCCCACGATGCTCATGAGCCGCCGCATCCGCGCCGGCGGGGTCTTCCATCGGCTCAACATGGAACGCCTTGAGCAACCGCTCGACTCGTTCCTTTAAATGTGGCTCAACCCGCATCGTCACGATCTTGTGCTCATCCACAAACAAATATGCAAACGGCTCCTCGCTCATCGCGCCAAAGCCTACCAGCCCGTCCTCAAAGAAAAAATCGTGGTACCGCCGCCACGCGTCCAAAATCCGGTCCTGCCCAACAAGGTCATACGAGATGTACGGATCAATTTCGCGATACGCATCCTGCCCAAGCAAATCCAAAATCGGATACGCCCGCTCCGGCACCATTGCTATCGCAAAGTGGCAAAACATCGCGATCCGGTTCGCAGGCAGCACAATGTCAAACACGTACCGATCCGGCCATTCTTCCCATTCACCCTCATCATCATCCCCGTCGGCGGGCTCAAACTGCAACGTATAACCAGCCTTCGGAGTCATCGTCTCCACCGGGTACACGCCCAGCGGAAACACAAACCCATCGACGGTCGCCCTTTGAATCGAAGGATCAGCCTTGCAAGTACCCATTTGCCCACTGTAGTCGCCCGATCCAGTCGCGCGTGCGCCACGCGTACCCTTCCGTCATGATGACCACAGGCCCATCCTTCCCCAAATCCAACGCCATCACCCTGCTCGCAGTCGCCGTTGGCAATACCCGAACCCGACTTGCTCGAATGCAAGGCCTTTCCCCCCATGGCGCAATCAGCATCGCTAACGATCAATCCGCCGAACTCGCTCGCGCTATCGATTCCCTCATGGCCGACGAACACACCGCCCCTGCCTTTGTCTCCTCCGTAAATCTCATTGCCGCTACCAAAGTCGAAGACGTTCTCGCCGAACGCCTCGGCGCTGATCGCGTCTTTCGCTTCGGTCGCGACGCCGCGATCCCTATGTCCACTTCTCTCGACGACGACACAACCGTCGGCCATGATCGCCTTCTCTCTTGCCTGGGCGCCTATGCAACCACAGGCGATGCCACCATCGTCATCGACGCTGGCACTTGCGTCACCATCGACTTCATCGATGGCACCGGGGTGTTCCATGGCGGCGCCATCGCCCCGGGCCTCGCAATGATGCTGAATGCCATGCACCAAGGCACCGCCGCCCTTCCTCACGTCGAAGTCAAACTTCCCGACCCCGCTCGCGGTTCCTTCGGCCGCGACACCGCCCACGCCATGCAACTCGGCGTCTTTGGCATGGTTCGCGGAGCCGCTCGATACCTCGCAGAGCTCTACGCCGACGCATACGCCGCTTACCCACGCATCGCCGCCACCGGAGGCGACGCCGAAGCCCTCTTTACCAACGACGATCTCGTCGAACGCATCGACCCAAACCTTCAACTTGTGGGCATCGCACACGCCGCCGCCTTGAACGTCCAACGCGAAGAAGCTGGCGACTCTTCAGACGACGATAATGACGATGGCGAAGCAAACCCCATGCGCCTAGGCCGTGCCAATCGCCTGCTTGGTACAGAAATAGACGACGCCGATGGCGACGCCGATCCAGAAAGCAAACCCGACCCCGACGACGATCTTTAATCTCGTGACTATCCACTCGCCCATGGTCTATTGGTCACGCGCTACGCCCGCAGCCCAAGGCGGAAAGTCAGCAAGCGGCGCCATCGGTGCAATCACGCTTCGTGGCCAAACGCCCAACGCGCTTGAACACGCATACTCCCAAATAGTGGGCACGCCAACTTCATCAAGTCAACAAAAATCGCCACTCCCAATTGGCTCGGTTCGCGTAGTTACGCTCCGCGACAACGACACAAACACGCCAATTGATCGCGTCGTCATTGCCCGCTGGTGTGCGCACTTCGCGTGCATCATGCCCCATGGCGGATCCATGGTTATGCACGCAATAGAGTCCTTCCTATCACGGCTCGGCTTCTTTCCTGAACCTTCGCCCATCACTAATTCCAATTGGCTCGCGCAATATCCCGAAGCCGCTGACATCTATGAAGCTCGTGCGCTCTACACGCTGACACACGCCGCGAGCGCACGCGCAATTGACCTAATCCTCGACCAGCCTCGCCGCTGGCGCGAGCACGAACTAGGCCAGTTAAATCATTCTGATCATGTACTTGAAGTAGATTCCGAAGTTTCTTCACACCTTCGCCGTCTTATCCATCCCGGCCTTATCGTGGCGGTGGGTGCCTCAAACATCGGCAAAAGCAGCCTCTTAAACGCTCTAGCTGGTCGAGATGCGGCGATCGTCGCCGACCAACCCGGCACCACCCGCGACCACGTCGGCGTCCTCCTCAACCTTGCTGGCATCACCGCTCGATTTTTCGACACGCCAGGCGTGCGCGACGACGCCAGCGAAATCGAGAAAGACGCAATCGAGATCGCTCTCGCTGTCGCTCGTTCTGCCGACGTCTTGCTCATCTGCGAAGATTCGGCAAGCAATCATGTAGCAAATCAACTCTCGCCTTCCCAAGCACTGGCCACGTTCGTGCGCACAATCAAGGCCATTAGTGATTCGTCTTCGTCTAGTTCGTCTTCGCCTCATGCGTCCTCTCCTAAAGTCGTCCGCGTCGCATTACGAAGCGACTTAGCCACGCAGGCGTTAATTGATACGCAATGTTCTGATAGTCCTGGTTCGTGCGCACACCCCGAGTCAGCAATCTTCGTGAGTAGCAAAACCGGTGCCGGGCTCGAACTCTTGGTTGCCCGGATCGCTCACGAACTCGTTCCAGAATCTGCCTTCAACGATCCTAGGGCTTGGCGATTCTGGGACTGCTGAGGTGTTGGCATTCCCGCAATCACCTAAGTTCTAGACCAGCCTTCTGTCTCTATTCGCGCTATTCTTCTCGACTATGGACGAACGCCAGAAACAAATCCGCGAACAAGCAGGCCTTACCGAATCACGGCTCAACCAGGATTTCATCGACTTTCTGCGCAAGTTCTCGACCCCGGTCTTGCTCTTGGTAACCGTCGCAGCCTTTGGCTACTTCGGCTACCAGCATTATAAGAAGCGAGCCGAAACCAAAATCAACGCCGGTTTCGCCGAGCTTGATTCCGCGTCACGAGGCGAGGCCAGCCCCGATGCCCTCGTCGCCGTCGCCGATCAACATGGCAGCGCAGCTTCAGTTTCTTCCCTGGCCCGCCTGAAAGCCGCGGAATCCTATCTTCAATCCGTTCTTCGTGGCATCAAGCCTGGTACCTCTGTTTCGGCAGATGGCACGCTCGCCTCTCCCGACGATGCTCTCTCCCCCGAAGATCGCTCCGCGATGCTCGAAAAGGCAAAGAATCTCTTCGATCAAGTGATCGCGGACAATGCCGAGGCACGCTTTGCGCCTCTGCGGCTTAACGCTCGCTGGGGCTTGGCAACAATCGCCGAATGCAAAGCAGATTTCGATGGCGCGGTTGTGATCTACGCTGTGATCCAGACCGAGTCCAAAGCCGCAGGGTACGAGAAGCAAGCTGAACTCGCCAAGGCCCGGGCCGATGGAATGAGCGTGCTTAGGGCTGCCGCCCCGCTTGTGTCCAAGTCTGAATTGCCAGTGGTTCCAAGCGCCTTTGTGCCAGGCAGCGAACCTGTGCTTCCTGCAATGCCCGAAATGCCCGAAATGCCAACTGTGCCGACCTTGCCCGGCCCACAAGCCCCCACAGGCCCTCAGCCCGTTGGCATCGAGCCAGTTGCCCCGCCCACGACCGAGGCCCAGCCTGTTACGCCACCTGTCATTCCTCCAACTACTCCTCCAACTACACCTCCAGATGCGACTCCAGCGAATCCGTAACGCGATTAGTTGTACAGGCTGATTCAACAAGTCTCGCGTTCACAAACCCAATCTCAAACCCAATCTCAAACCGCAATCGAAATCAAGTGTTGGCATGTCCAAAGCTTCGCGCGATCCATCTACAAATCGATCGTCGCGAAAGGACGCCAACAAAGCTCCCAGCGCCGCGTTAGCTCCTCTCGCACGTACCAAAGGCGTGCGCACCAACAGCGTCAATCTCGACGCCTCTGGCGATGGCGATATCGCGTCCAGTGGCGGGTTACTTCTTCCCGGTGGCAAGGTTTCCGAAGAAGCCTTGCGAGTCGCGTTGGAGAAAGCAGCCGAAAGTTCCAATGCTGATCCAAATGGCGATCCCAATCCTGACCAAGACGACGAAGGCCTTCGCCGCGTTCGCTTCGAGCTGCGCCGCGACCTGCAAAAACGCCTCGATAAATACCTGACCGATCGCATCGGGTTTCTCTCTCGTACCCAGCTTCAAAGGCTCATCGACGAAGGGGGCGTGCTGGTCAACAGCCGTACGCCCAAGGCGTCAACCGTCCTTCGCATCAACGACGTTGTCGAAGTAGTCATCCCCGCGCCGCCTCCTAAAAATGTGCAGCCAGAAGATATTCCTCTCGACGTGATGTTTGAGGATGAGCACCTGCTCGTCGTCAACAAACAGCCCGACATCATCGTTCACCCGGCTCGCGCCCACCTTAAAGGCACGATGCTCTCGGCGCTCGCTTACCACCTTCTCCATAGGTCAAACGTCGGCGGCGCGCTCTCAACCGTGGGCGATGAGTTTGCCCGGCCAGGCGTGGTTCACCGTCTTGATCGGCATACTTCGGGGTGCATTATTTTCGCCAAGCGCGATGAAGCACACTGGAAATTGGGGCGCCAATTTGAGCAGCGGACTGTCAATAAACGCTACCTCGCGCTGATCCATGGCCATTACGAACCCAATCGCGATGTGATCGAGCTGCCCATCGGGCCACACCCGTCGCGCGAGAAGGGATATCGCGAGAAGTATGTAGTTCGCCATGATGAACTTGGTAAGCACGCAACGACCATCGTGCACGTCCGCGAAAGATACACGCTCCCAGGCGTGTCGCACGACCCGAGCAACCCGCGCGAGCCGCACGCTGGGCTTCGGTATAGCTTGGTCGAGCTTGATCTCAAAACCGGCAGAACCCACCAGATCCGCGTGCACTTATCACACACTGGTTACCCGATCGTCGGCGACGACATGTATGGCGGCAAGCCCTACCCGGTAGGAACCAAAGCCGAAGATGCAATGCTTGCACGCCAAGCCCTTCACGCGTGCACCATCCACTTCCATCACCCGATGACCAACGCGCCCATGCGCTTTACCGCGCCTCTCCGAGGCGACATCGGCGCGGTAGTTGCGGATTTGCGCGCACGCGCCAAGGTTGAAGTGATCCAGTGCCAGTACGCGGATCAATCTGGCCCTGCAATTGACTTGGCCAAGGCGATACGTACCGATGGCAAGTGATGCCTCATGGAAAGCGACAGCCTGACAGCAAGTGAAAGCAAGTGAGAGCGAAGCACAACTGAAATTGCACTGGCGTGCCTAGCCTTGGGCATGAAGGCAGTGATCATCAACAAACAAGGTTCGCCGGTAACTCCTAATGTCGCGGTCGTCACCGACTTTGCCGACTGTGGCGACCCGGCCCTAGGTCAAGTTCGCTTGAAAACTCTCACAAGCGCCTTCAACCACATGGACCTATGGGTGGGAAAGGGCATTCCCGGGGTCGATATCTCGTATCCACACATCGGCGGATGCGACGCCTGCTGCGTGGTCGAAGCTGTCGGCGATAGTGTTGATACATCATGGGTAGGCAAGCGCGTGATCGTAAACGCGGCACAGCCCGTGCCTCTGAGTGCCAAGCCTTCGGACCCGAGTGGGCACTCGCTCGCGCCAGATTATCGCTTGATTGGTGAGCACTCCAAGGGAATGCACCGCGAGGCGTTTTTGGCACCAGCGCAAAGCCTTGCAGATATTGGAGATAGCGACCCGGTGCACGCTGCAGCGTTTGGTTTGTGTGCGCTGACGGCGTACTCGATGATGGTGACCAAGGCGGACTTAAAGCCTGGTGCGTTTGTATTGATTACCGGCATCGGCGGCGGCGTGGCGACATCGGCGCTCGCGATTGCCAAGCACTTTCGCTGCCGAATTGCGGTGACAAGCCGCTCGGCGGACAAAGTGGCACAAGCCAAGGCACTTGGAGCGGAGTTTGGCGTCGTCGATGCAGGGCAGGATTGGTCCAAGGATGTGCGTACATGGAGTGCTAAACGTGGCGTCGATCTTGCGGTCGATTCGGCGGGGAAAGCCACGCATCTCTCGTGCATCAAATCGCTTGCGCGGGGCGGTACATACGTGACGCCCGGGTGCACAAGCGGCCCGGACGCGACGACCGATCTCGCACGAATTTTTTGGAATCAATTGCGAATCATGGGTTCGACGATGGGGAGCAATGACGAGTTTAAGCAGGTCGCCGCATTGTTTCGGTCGAGAGCACTTTCGCCGGTGGTGGACAAGGTGTATCCGTGGGATCGAGCTGGCGAGGCGTATGCCAGATTGGAAGCATCGGAACAGTTTGGCAAGATCGTGCTGCAGTGGTGAATTGGGCGAGTTAATCAAGACCAGTTGATCTGCCAGAGGTTATCTACGCGGGTGAGCGAGGCGAGTGGAACGCTGGCATCTGGGAGATTGGCGGGGCTGTCACTATAAATGCGTTCATCATCGCGATGGATTGTGATGGCGCGCGTGTGTGGCGAGTCCATGTGTGCCACGAGCTCGTGAGGGAGGTTTGTCGTGCGCGCGGTGTGATGAGTTGAAGTGGCCGGGTTTGTGCGCACGCCCACGGTAGATTGCAAGAGGTCTAGTTCATCGCGAGTAATGGTGAGCGTGATCGCGGGGACGCCTTGCTCGGCGAGGGTACCTGCGATGTGGATGGCGAGTTGCCAATTTGGGCTGAGGGAATTGGTGGAGAGGGTTGGTTGATTGCTATCTGGCATACACAGTCCATACAGAATCTGGGGCGAAGTTGAATCGAGAAAGTAGGGATGAAGACAGACTCTTTGAGTGTGGATACCCAGGTTAGGACAAAGCCAACGAGATGTTGCTGGTAGCAAATGGCACCAAGAAAGGCAGTAAAGAAGTAAGAAGGCATGAGGCATCAAGGCATCGAGGCATTGAAAGCAGAAAGGAAAAAATGCAAGGCCGATGGGGAAGAGGCGTGGCGCGAATCAAGAAAGCACATTGTTTGTGAAGCGATCATGGTGGCACGAAGACAGGTACAAAAGGAAGCATCAGGAACGAAGCGGTCCTGATGGCACGTAAAGGCAAAGACCCAAGGCAAGTCAGACTTTGAATAAGAGTGATTTAGCCCAAATTTTCGGCGGTGGGGGATTTGGCGGGTTGGGCAACTTCTCCTACACGAGAGCCGAAGCCGCCGGAGCGGGCTGGGGTCCAGAGTTCGGTGTGGTCTTGGCCATCGTTTGCTTCGCGGAGGATGAGATAGAGGATTGTGGATGCGGAGAAGAAGAAGCTGACGCCGACGGAAGCGACGAGGAGGGCGACGACTTTGTGCCAGAAGGCGATGACTCGGCTGGTGGCTTGGATGCTGGAGGAGGGTTCGGTGACTTTGGGTTTGGTGCCGAGGACGAGGTGATCGATGCTGTATGAGGTTGGCTTGGTGAGGCCTGGAACTTGTTCACGAACGGCTTTGGTGGGTGCTTCGCTGGTGAGGACGGTGGTGGCGAGGGCGGTGCCGGTGATGGTGGCGCGGCCGATGCCGCCGACGACGGCGAGAAGCATGACCATCATTACGAGAGAGAGGAGGGTGTAGGCGATGAGGCGGACGGGGCGACCTAGGACATAGGCGTAGGTGCGTTGAATGGCGTCGATGGCGTCGGTACCTTCGCAGGCGAGTGCGGGGATGAGAAGAGGGAATCCAAATACGTATCCGACGGCGAGGAGGACGGCGGCGAGGATTAGGATGAGGCCCACGCCATAGAGGACGGCGCCGATGACTTGAACCCAGGCGAGGCTGAGCAGTGCCCAACCGCCTAAGGCGACGATGGCGGTGAAGAGGAGCGCTCCCAAGAGGGGCGCGGCGAGGGTGCCTGTGAAGGAAAGGGCGCGGCCGAGGGAGAAGCCGACGGCATTGGTCCAGGTAATGCGTTCGCCTCGGGCGAATTCGGTGGCGGAAGTGCGGGCGATAGCGCCGCCTAGGACGCCGACGATGAGCATGAGAGGGAGGGCGATGGCGGCGAGAGTCCAGGGGTATCGCTGCACGGTTTGGATGGGTGTGGTGGCGGCGATTTGAGCGATGCCATCGATGAAGAGGGGTATGCGAAGAGAGGCGACGCCATTGACTGCGGTGACGGCGCCTTCGCCTGCGGATTTGACAACAAAGGCGAGTGGGCCTGGGTCGGATTCGTTAAGCCAAAGAGATGGGACGCGGCCGAGCAGGCCGATGAGCACGAGGAGGATGATGGAGAGGCCAATGCGAGCGGGACGGAATGCGAGGGTCCATGCGCCAGCGAGCTTTGGCCAAAGAAGCGATTCGCTGAGTTCGGCCCACCATTGAGAGCCTTCTCGTTTGGATGCAAAGAGTGGGCGAGGACGGTCGGACATGGATCGGCTCCGAAATGCGGGGAGAGAGAATGCGGAAGTGAGTTGGTTGGTGCGAGGGTATCGCTTGAATTTGGTTGTTGAAGGTTGAGAGATTTGGAGAAGGATGGGAATATGGCGGGGCGGGGTTGCTTCACCGGGTTTGCACGCCGAAGATAGCAGGTCTATTGAGTCAAGGCTGAGACTTTACTTGCGAGTACACACGCGATGAAATCAACGAGTGGGTTGGCGTCGGGTTTTCCGAGTTGGCAGCGAGTCGCATTTGATTCGGTGGGCAGGTGGGCGTTCATCGTGCTGTGCTTGTTTGCGATCGGGCCGTCGTTGCTGACGGTGACGGCGACGCTGCGCGATTCGCATGGCGGGACGGCTGCAACTTTTTTAACAGCTTCGAGCGGTGGCGGTGCTTTACACTTGGTGATGATCGTGGTGGCGTGTGCGGCGGTAGGCGCGGTTGGCGCGAGGTTTTTCACGCTTGGAGTTGGTGCGATGGGCGCGGGGATGGTGGCGGCGTGGGCCGCGTGGGGATCGGCGACGATTGATCGCGTTATCGGCGTGACCAGTGATGGGTCGGCGTTGATAGCGCTCTCTATTGAAGGGTTTTTAGCAGGGTTAATTGGGGCTGGGTTACTCTTTGTGATCGAGCGCGTTACTCGCGGTGCACAGCCAGCGGGGACGGCCGATCCTTTAATACTGGCGGGCGCGGGGAAGAAATTCAAGCGGGCGATGGGCGGGCTTGTGGTTACGGATCGTTCGGCGTCGCCCTTTGTTGTTCTCGGCGCGGCATTAGCGGCGTCGATAGTTGCGGCGGGGATCGGTACGTGGTTTGTTGCGGCAAGCATGAGTAAAGGGCAAGTGCTCGCGGCGTCGATCGTTGCTTCGATTCTTGCGGGGATAGCCGGACACTTTGCGGCACACATCACGCGCGGGTCGGTGTCTCATGTAGTGCCGGCGCTGGGTGTTGCGGTTGTTGCGCTGGCTGGGCCTTTGATCGCGGGCATGCTGCACGATGCGAAGTTGTTCCAAGCGGTGAATAGTGGGGCGTTAATGCCTTTGGCAAGGCCGATTGGTCTGGATTGGCTTGCGGGAATTTTGTGTGGGGTGCCTCTGGGGATGGCGTGGGTGGGGTTGAGATTTGATCGGCGAGCGGTGGCGAATTCGCCACAAGAGCAGTATCTGCTGAGTATAAAGCAGGATGGAGAATCGCCGCTCGTGGGAGCAACGCAGTCGGCTGCGTCGGCATCGAAGAAGGCTTGAAAGCAAGAGACGGGTCGGCTCCTACGGCAAGAGCCGTTTAGTGCAGGCTGTTGAGTATGCGTATTCTTGATGAAGTGAATGATTCGTGCGAGGTTATCGAGTCCTTGTTGGGGTCGGCACTGGTGATGAGGATGGCTTGAGTTTGGCAGTTGAGCTGAAAGTCGGGTTTGAAATCAGGAGGCGAGTTTGAGCAATCGTCCTCTATTCTGCGAATCTGAACGTGTATAGTTCCCGAAACAAAATGTATGAACACAGATCGTTCCCAGTCTGCGCCCGAGGCGCAAGAGGCTATAACGCTGATGCCGACTCGTCCAAATCAATCAGAATCACATGCGGTTTCCAAAGCGCGCTCTGGCTCATTAGCGAGTTCGCGTACTGGCTCTCGTACGGCCTCGCTTACTGGTTCAGTGAAGAGTTCACGCGGCGGATCAGCCGTGGGTGCGCGATCTGTAGGCAATATGGTGAAGAAGGCTGGCACACGCGTGGCGGCGTCTTCTGCGGCTGCGGCCCAATTGGCTGAGTCGGCTTCATCAAACTCGCCAGCGATGAAGGATGTGCAGTCCGCGAGCGACAACCGAAACATTGCGATTGATCGCGTTGGCGTGAAGGATGTGACCTACCCGATTCGTCTGCGGACCAAAGATGGCGGGGAACAGACGACGGTCGCTTCGATCAATATGTATGTGGCGTTGCCACACCACCAGAAGGGAACGCATATGAGCCGTTTCCTGGAGGTGTTGAATGATGAGACCAGTGAGCCATTGACGCCGGATCGGATCCCTGCAATTACGCGGGCGATCTGCGAGCGGCTGAATGCGGAAGAGGCACACTTTGAGGCAGAGTTTACGTACTTTGTGCGAAAGCTCGCGCCGATAAGCAAGCGTCCCGGGCTCATGGATTATCGCGTGAAGTTTGCCTGTACGGCGAATGGAAAAGAAGATTTCATCATGTCGGTGGCTGCACCGGCGACAAGTTTGTGCCCTTGTTCCAAAGAGATCAGCGAGTTTGGTGCGCACAACCAGAGGTGCCGAATCGAGGCAGCGGTTCGGTTCAAAGATATGGTTTGGATCGAGGACTTGGTTGAGATCCTGGAGAAGGCAGCGTCGTGCCCGGTGTACGCGGTGCTCAAGAGGCCTGATGAAAAATTTGTGACCGAGCAGGCGTACCTGAACCCCAAGTTTGTTGAGGACATCGTGCGGGATTTGGCCCTTGCGCTCGAAGGCGAGAAGAAGATCGAATGGTTCTCGATCAATTCGGAGAACTTTGAGTCGATTCACAGCCATAATGCGTATGCGCAGATCACTCGCGATAAGCGGTGAGTGAGGCTTAACGCGAGCTTGGTTGGTTGTGAGTGTGTGGGCGATCATGCTGGAATATTTGACTGGAATATTTGACTGGAATATTTGAGAAGTTTGAACTACGCCACGAGTTGTGGCGTTTTTTCATTGAGAATGTGTCTTGAAAGCCGATCCATACACTCATAACGCTAAAGGATGCACTTACGAATTGGTGCGAGCTGGACGTGCTTCCAAGCGAGGCCAGGTGCATGGGTTAGGCTGGCTGGTTTGGTGGTGGACCTTCCGCGGTTAAGTCCGATTTTGGGATAAAGAGGTCAACGAAGCGGTGGGTCGCCGCATTGAGGAAAACGCGCGTGGCATTCCGAGAGACATTGAGTGGGCACGTAACGGGGTTTGGCCCGAGCATGTTCACGCGTCGGCTCGTGCTGCTTGCGTGCGGGGCGGGTTTGGCGATGTCGGTTCTGGTGGTGCAGTCGATACGTCTTGGCACGTCGAGTCATGATGAGGCGCTACGGATCAGCGAAGAGCGATTGATCCGGACGCGATTAACCAGTGCTGTGCGTGGCGAGATACTTGATCGCAAGGGGCGTGTGCTGGCGACGGATCGGCCTTCGTATGCAATTGCGCTGCCTTATGGCGTGATCAATGGTGAATGGGCCGAAGTCCAAGGGGCGAGGGCGGCGCGAAGGGCGGCGGGGCGACGGTGGCTTGATCTTTCGCCCAAGGAACGCGACGAGCTGAATGGTGCTTTTGTCGCGGCGATGCGGGTTCATCTGGAGTCGGCATGGAACGACCTTGCGACCCGCAGCGGCACTTCTCGAAGCGAGATTGATGCGTCGCGTGATCGGATCATTCAAACGGTTGAGCGCCGGCAGAACGCAATCACGCGAGCGCGATACGACCGCGACATCATGGAAATTTACAATACAGGGAAGGTGCCGACCGAAGACGATCGCAAGCGAATTCAGAAACGAGCCGCGGGCGCGATTGCGGAGAAGAAGGCGACGCACGTGCTGCTAAGCGGGATCAGTGATGAGGCGGCGTTTAACTGCCGAATTATCGAGGGGGATGAGGTCGTGCTGAATGTGCCCGCGGCTGTGTCGGCAATTCTTGGTGAAGAAGTGTCGCCGCCGGAGCCGATTGATCAGATTCCGGGGTTGTCGGTGCGTGATCGTGGGGACCGCGATTATCCGTTGTCGCGTATGGAAGTGACGTTGCCCCGAGATTCGATGCCCGGGCCTTTGCGGTCAGAAGTGGCCCAGAAAGTAGTGATTGATGGGCTGGCGACGCATGTGATTGGTCGGCTGCGGATGAATGTGTATGGCGAGGACCAGATCGCGCGAGACGCGTGGATTAAGGATCTTGAAGCGAAAGAATCACCAGTGGCGCTGGTAGCGCGAACAGATGTGGGTGCGGAAGCTGGGGGAAGAATTGGAGCGGATCGGGGGTCGTATCGCGATGGTGATAGCGTGGGCGAAGCCGGGATTGAGGGTTCGCAGGAGCATGTGCTGCGCGGGCTGCGAGGCGTGCGAACGCTGCGTGTTGATACTGGTGAGGCTTCACAGGTTGTTGCGACTGCGGGGCAATCAGTCAAGCTGACGATTGATGCGATGTTGCAGGCGCGGATCCAGGCGATCATGAGCCCGGCGTTTGGGTTGTGCGTTGTGCAGCCTTGGCATCATCAGGACAGCACGACGCAACAGCCCGGCGATGTGTTGAATGGGGCGGCGATTGTGTTGGATATCGATTCGGGCGAGATTTTGGCGATGGTTTCGATGCCGAGCTATACGTTGCAGGAGCTGCGTGACAATCCGGAGAGTTTGATTGGTGATTCGGCGGGCACGCGAGTTTCGCAGGCGATGGTGAATCGTGCGATATCGAAGCCGTATCAGCCGGGGTCGGTTGTGAAGCCTTTGATACTTGCGGGCGCGGTAGCGCGTGGAAATTTCACGCTTGATCAAACAATTGAGTGCACGGGACATTTGCTACCGAACCGGGCGAATCTTCTTCGATGCTGGATTTTCAAGCGGTACCAATCGACGCACAACGCGCAATTGGGGCACTCGTTGCACGCCGACGAGGCGATCATGGTGTCGTGCAATATTTTCTTTTACACGCTGGGGCGGCGGCTTGGGCCCGAGGGGATCATCGATACGTACAAGAAGTTTGGGTTGATGGAGCCGATTGATCTTGGGGTTGATCTTGAGTATGCGGGGACGCTGGGGCCTGGTGGTGACGAGTTTAAGACGGGGCTTGGCGATGCTACGCAGATGGGCATTGGTCAAGGGCCGGTGGCGTGGACGCCTTTGCATGCGGCGGATGCGTATGCGACTATTGCACGCGGTGGGATTCGCGTTAGGCCTAGGTTGGTAGCGGGAACTTTGAGAGCTGAATCGCGCGATCTTGGGATCGATAGTGCAACGATTGATGCGGCGTTGCGCGGGCTTAGTCTCGCGGTGAATGATGGACGTGGAACGGGTAACTCGATGGTTGTTGATGGGGTGCGTGAGCCATTCTTTACGATCAAGGGCGTGAAGGTGTGGGGCAAGACGGGCACGGCGCACGCGTCGCCGATTGTTGGTGATCCAGATGGCGAGGGGCCTTCGCCGGGGCAGATATTGGAGCAGGGGGACCACTCGTGGTTTGTGCTGCTTGCTGGAGCGGATCGGCCTCGATACGCGATTTCGGTGGTGATAGACTTTGGTGGCTCGGGTGGCAAGGTTTCGGGGCCGATTTGTAATCAGATCGTCCGAGCGCTGGTTGATGAAGGGTATTTGAAGCCCGCTGCGGAACCAGTATTGGTTCCGGAAGTTGAACACAACGAGGCGGCGATGGCTCTGCGAACTGAAGTTGAATCTGCGACTTGAGATTGAATCTGCGAACTGGATTTTGCTCTGCGAACGAAACGTACATGGACACTTCACGATCCATCATGGGCTTGCCTGAACTTTCGTTCAGCGGGATCGTGCGCGCGTTGGCCGCGGTGGGGCCAGCGTGGTTGTGCGTGGCTGCATCGTTGACACTGACGGGGCTGGGGATTTACGTGATCAACATCGCGACGTCGGGCCCTGGGATGGAGCCGATGAGGTTTTCGCCGCTGGCATCACGGCAGATTGCGTATGCGGTTGTTGGGATCGCGGGTGCGTGCTTGGTTGTGCTGCCGAATCACAGGTTGTTGGGGCACGCGTCGTGGGTGTTATATGGGCTTGCCATCGTGTTCCTCGTATTCTTGTTGATTCCAGGGGTGCCTTCGTCGATTGTGCGACCAAGGTCTGGTGCGCGAGGCTGGATTGATATTGGGCCGGTGAACTTCCAGCCTTCGGAGTTTGCGAAGCTGGCGTACGTGTTGGTGTTGGCGTGGTACTTGCGGTTTCGTTCGACGCATCGGACGTTGATGGGCTTGCTGCCTCCCGCGATCATCACGGCGATTCCGGTTGGGCTCATCACGATCCAGCCTGATCTTGGTTCGGCGTCTCTTTTCATCCCCGCGCTCTTTGCCATGGTCGTCGCGGCGGGTGCACGCTTCAAGCACTTGATCTTGATTGTGTTGCTCGCCACGCTGGCGGCACCAGCGATGTATCCGCTTTTAAGGCCGCATCAGCAGCAGCGGTTTGTTGGCATATTCATGCAATT
>JBBRGG010000018.1:0-22435 GCA_038240875.1 Phycisphaerales bacterium
GAATCAGCACATGCACCAAGATCAGCACGAACGCGCGACGGCGACCCATTCGTACCTTGCGATGAACCTTTGGACTGGTATTCAATGGGCCGGAGTTCTGCGGGCCGGAATTATTCGAGCCTGACTTCTTCTCGCCAATACCGTTGGCACTTGGTAACACCGTGAGCGAGATGCCTTTGGGCGAGCATGATTTCGTGGCGTGGCCAGCCCCACCATCCAACCCGGCGATCAGTGAGGTATCACGCATTACCCATACGATAGCAAGGCCGCCGCATCACGCGTAAATCTTATAGCACATCTACCTTATTTCTGCGAGCGAAACTAGCGTTATGCCTGGTCGCACACCAAAATCTCCTCGCCCGGAAAAACCCTGCGTGGTTTGTGGCAGGTCGATCCAATGGCGTAAGAAATGGGAGCGCGATTGGGAGATGGTTCGCTATTGCAGCGATAAGTGCCGAAGAACGAGCGTTGACGATGTTGATCGTGCACTGGAGAAGGCAATCTGTGCTTTGCTCTTCGCAAAGCCCACGAACGCGACGATCTGTCCCAGTGAGGCCGCACGCCAAGTAAGTCCCTTGGCGTGGGAAAATTTGATGGAGAGAGCGCGGGCAGCCGCGCGAAGGCTTGTCGCTCGCGGTGAAGTCGTCATCACGCAAACAGGAAAGGTAGTAGACGCCTCGACCGCCAGGGGCCCGATACGGATTCGACGAGCGTAAACGGTCGAAGAACCGCTTTCGTGTAAACTAACCGAGATATTCAGCAAGCTGAACATGCGCGATCGTCGCGCAATAGCTCGATTCAATAGCTCTACTCAATTACCACTGCATCATCACTCGATTACCGTTATTACTTGACCATCGCGATAACCACTCTACGTGACATGTCCGACACCCAGGTACCGTCGGGTGCTTCGATGGTGATTGCAAATGCCTGAGCCTTACGTACGGTAATCTCGGGTGTAAAAGGCACGAGCAACTCGCCCGGAGCACCATCAAAGATGCCGCCACTGATGCGCTGCTCAAACCCGCGTTCGGCGTCCACGATCCACAACTGATATCGAGAGCCGTTAATGCACTTAGGCAAGCCATCGAAACGCATCACGCCACTCTGGCGTTGATCACTCCAAAAGATTTGACCGACAACGCCAGCAACTTCCGGAGGCTTGCCGTTGAGCTCCCAATCAGCCCATTCCGCAGACCTGATATCGCTCGCGGTTTCGATCAACTTTGCATATTGCTGCTTGGCAGTGGGATTCGAAGCAGGCCAGATCGATACCACAACACCAAAGCATGCAGCCGCAGCGAGCGCCCATGGAAGCACGCGAACTATCAATGAAGAGCTTGAAGAAGAGCCTTTGCCAGTTGTAGCAGCCAAACCTAATGACAGTGGTGCCTGGCTAAAGCGAGGGTCTTTCACTTCCAAGGCGCGAAGGCTTGGCTTGACATTTCTGGCAAACTCACGGCCTTGCTCGGACAAACTAGCCGCAACCTTCAGCGGGAGCGCATGCATGGTGTACGTCTCGGCACAAGCGACCGATATCGCCGACGCCGCTGCTTCGAGAGCTTCACGCATCGATAAGCGATCATTGGCGTCAAGCCGATCAAGATTCGGCGCGTCCGCCTCAGACAATTCTCCCAACGCTTCGTCCGCGAGAAGTTCGAGAAGTTCTTTCTCGATCGTAGAAAAGTTAGTGTGGATTGTGCTCATGATACACTCTCCCCACTACCACTCCGAAATGAGCGGCCTGAAGTCGGATCTGCTTTGTCCTTGGCGTCGCGAGTCTGCCCTGAGTCCATTTGTTCGTCTGATCCGTTTCTGTCCATTGCCCTATCCGAAATGGTCCGTGGCGGTGCTTCAAGCGTTGCTGTAGCAGATGATCCATTCGCGGCGTCGTTGCCCGCGACCCCAGATGATGGTCCAACACCAAGTAGTTCACGCAACCGAATCAAACCACGGCGAGCGTGCGTCTTGACCGTACCCAAAGGCATTCCCGTCGCTCGCGAAATCAACTCGTGCGAAAGCCCTTCGTACACTGACAAACGTAGCACGCGTTGTTGTTCCGTCGAAAGCTGAGTAAATGCCCCTGCTGCTCGCGTTGCTTCTTCCGAAATCGAAGCCCCATCACGAACCGTGCGAAGCGGCTCGCCCGCATCATCCGGCAGCGTCACTCGCAGTGGTTGGCGACCAAGTCGGCGACGCCGATCAATCAAACGCCTACGGGCAATGGTCGCTACAAAGGCCGTTTCAGAGGCGATCGAAGCGTCGTACTTATAGCCATTTTTCCAAAGCTCAGTGAAGATTTCGTGGACAACGTCTTCGGCTTCAGACTCCGGCAAGCCGATACGTCGCGCCAACGACCAAACCAATCCACCAAACCGCGCGATGCATTCTTGCACCGCAGCTTCTTCGCCTTGAGACACACGATGGAGAAGGGGTACGTTTGAAATCGTAATGGCTCCGAAACGCGAATCGGATACAGAAGCGACCGATTCAGCGACGCCATGATAGACAACTGCACGCGTGCTGCCAACATTGGACCGACCCTGCCATTCTAAACAGCGGCAAGGTTTGTACTTGCTCAACAAGATATCAACAGGTATGCTCATTGCTGATGAACGCCCACCAGAAATTACCAGAGTCGTCGTTGACCTAACTCCAACTAGCGCAGAATTAAGTCCATCTCCTACACTTTGGTCACGTTCATTACCAAACCTGTTTTCGCCAAAACGACCCGATTCTTCAACAAGCCAAGGACAGGGCTTGCGAACATCACGTTGGCTGCCAATGCGATGGATTGGTGCAGCAGCAACAATTGAGCGGTAGGATTTTGATGATGAAGAAGTACCCGTAACATCCGGCTGAGCAGCAGTTCGCTGTGACGTTAACTGTAAATGAGGATTTTTTACCGATTTAAAAGTGTGTACGTTGTTGTTCACAAAGGCTTTCTCAAAGTTCGACGACTTGCCAGGTAGGTCAGCTCGGGGAATATTCTCATTTGCAGTATCTAAGCCACTGAAACCCTTGCCCTTGATCCCCTTCGAAACGGCTGGATCATCTCCCGAGAGATTCGCGACCCGCTTGGGTTGCAAAGTAACTGAATCATTCGGTCGCGACTTTGATGCTCTTGCACAGCACATTGAGCACCTCAATCAATAATCATACATCCAACCTGCATGCCACGATTCAGTCGCCCGGTAAACCCCGAGCGAGCCTTTCGGCTGGCTCGAAGAAATTGGATAAGAGAAATCGATTACTTAGGCATGATGACCGTGTCGATCACATGAATGACGCCATTGGTCGCGTCGATATCGGCGGCGACAACGGTCGCGTTCTGAACCATGACCTTGCCACCTTCGCTCTTGGTGGTAATGCTCGTGCCCTGAAGGGTCGCAACCGTCGCGCCCTTAGAAGCGGCGTCGGAGAAGACGCGGCCCGAAACAACGTGGAACTTGAGAAGATCGGCAAGCTTGCCCTTGTTCTCTGGCTTCAAGAGTTCTTCAACCGTGCCCTTGGGGAGCTTGGCGAAAGCTTCGTCGGTAGGAGCGAAGACCGTGAAGGGGCCAGGACCCTGAAGGGCTTCAACCAAGCCAGCAGCGCCGAGAGCCGCGGCGAGAGTATTGAAGGTGCCAGCGCCAACAGCCGTCGCGACAATGTCCTTGTCGGAGGGGAGAATAACCGTATCGATTACGTGGATGACGCCGTTGCTGGCGATCACGTCGGTCGCGGTGACTTTGGCCTTGTCGATCATGACTTTACCGTCGGCGGCCTTGATGTCAATGCGCTGGCCATCGAGGGTCGCGACCGAACCGCTCTTGACGTCCTTGGCAAGAACCGAGCCAGCGACGACATGATACTTGAGGATCGACTGGAGGCGTGCCTTGTTCTCTGGCTTCAGAAGTTCTTCGACCGTGCCCTTGGGGAGCTTGGCGAAAGCCTCGTCGGTAGGAGCGAAGACGGTGAAGGGGCCCTTGCCCTTGAGGGCGTCAACAAGGCCAGCAGCCTGGAGAGCGGCGGCGAGAGTCTTGAACGAGCCCGCAGCGACCGCAGTATCAACAATGTCCGCCTTCTTTTCATCATAAGCAACTTGCTGCGTGTTGGCCGGGACTTCATTGGTTACAGCCTTCGAGCTGCTGCACTGGCCATATGCTGTACCAGCAAGGCAAAGAACAACTGCCGCCGACAAGATCGACTTCGTCATGAAAAGCTCCTTCAAATAAGTTCACGGCAATTCGCCGTCAAGCAACCGAGTAATATTCAGCTTCGCACATGCGATGCAGTAGGTTGCGCTGCAAATATTACTCCGCGTGCAGCGTTTCAGATTCATGCGGCTTTACGATTCGATTGAATCGTGGGCGGAATGAGCATTATTCATACTGTCGCATCCGCAAACACTAGTACAACTGCTTGAAATCGCTCCCAAAAACACACGAGGCCCGAGCGTTTGCCCGAGCCCCGAGAGCCAGATATTCATAATTTATATGTGTACGTCACATAAGAGCGTGCGCGTGCCCCTACCTACTCAATTCACCCGCCGATGATTATCTCAACGCGGCGCGAGGCAGCCTTGCTGCCCTTAGGATCCGATGACCCACGGCCAACCGTATCCATCCGCGAGCCACTGACGCCCTTCGACTGAAGGTAAACGCGGACAGCGTCGGCGCGAGCTTTGCTCAGGCCTTGGTTCGAGCCCCACTTAGCCTTGCTCTTGACAAGAGGATCGCTGTCGGTGTGGCCTTCGATGAGGACGTTGTTGCCGCTGTAGCGACCATTCAGTTCACGAGCGATCGAGTCGAGCTTTTTCTGCGAATCAGCCTTGAGGGTCGCCTGACCAGAAGAGAAGAGCACGTCGCCAGCGATCTCGGCGGCAATGCGCCCACGGGAATCGGTGTCGAAATTCGAGCCACCACCCGAACCACTACCACCGGAGCCTGCACTGCGAAAATCTGGCTGCTGCACAGTAGCCTGAGCCGTGCGCGCGTTTGAAAGCTGCGACTGGAGATCAGAAATCTGCGACGCTTGGTTGCGGCTTTCCTGTTCCAGAGCCGCGTTCTTCTCGCGAAGTTCGCTGGCTTCTTGAACGACAAGCCCGTGCTCGTCCTTGCTTACACTGGAGCACCCGCCAAGGCTCGCGCCTAGGCCAAGCACAGCCACCATCAACGTCACTCCACCAACACGCCATTTGCTGCGTAAAGCCATTGCGATACCTCGCGAGTCTGATTTGTTCTAGTACACTGCGGCAAGACGGCCGAAGTGTTCGCGGATGATATCGGTCAGACTTTCGGTTTCACGTCAATTTGTGAAGCATCAAAAAATCAACGCAGTTTTCCTTAACGGCAATCCGTCAAAGATACTCCGCCGTCAGGTTGCCCACTTCGGTTGGTTTCATTGACTTTACGGCAGGTGGATGCTGCCCGATCCTTGCATGATCAGCCCCAACCCACGCTCTACCAAGGGTTTGGCGAACCAAACCACCACCGTTGCCACTGCCAGATGCGGTCCATAAGGTAGCGAACGAAGCCGTGTACCACCGATGGCTGCGATCGCCGCATACGCCACGCCGACAAAGGCTGCGCCAAAGAAACCAAGGGTTGCGTCGGTCCAGCCGATGCAGGCACCAACCGCCGCCATCATGTGAACATCGCCTAGGCCCATTGCTTCTTTGCCAAACGCGAGCGAACCGGCGATGCGAACTAGCCAGACTACGCCGCCACCAATCACGTAACCCATTAATACGCCGGACAATACATCAAGCCACAGCGGCACAACCGCCGTAGGAAGTGCTTGCATCGCCGCAGGATCAAAGACCCAAGGCCCGGCGAGATTGAAGGCAATCGCTGCGCCAAGCAGCCCTAGACCGATTGCTGGCGCGAGAAACATTAGTTCGCGGATCATTTCCCGGCGAGCATGCGGATACTGGACCCAAATGTCGGCTGGAACGTCGGCTGGAATCTCGGATAGACTCGCAGTCGATAGTGTTTCTGATGTGAGTATGCCAGATTCAGATGCTATTTTGGAATTTGCTGCAGCCGCTGCTTGTGCTTGTGCCAAATATGCGGCTTCCCATTCAGGGTAGTCGCTGAAGCTTGGTTTGATTGCCTTGGACAAGACCAGGATATTGGAAAGAATTAACCCCGCGACGGCTCCAATCGACCCGCCGACCCACCACCACCCGTTGGGGCCCGGGGTGGCGAATGTCCAAGACCACCCCTGTTCGACTATCCAGAGACGGCCCCCGGGCACGCGGAACTCAACCCAAAGCGCGTGGAGCGGGTGGAAGAGAACAGCTACGACAACAGGCACGGTCGTCAAAACCATTGGAATGGTAAAGGTCTTGGCGTCAACAAGCGTCATCGCGACCAAGCACGAGAAAAGGATAATCGTGACGATGAACGTCGGCCAGGTTTGGCGGAAACCATTGACAGCCCATTCGGGCTGGATCGCTTCAAATGGAATGCCGAGGAACGTGCCCGTATCGCTGTAGAGTGTGAGGTAGACAGCGGCAAACATCACTGCCACAAAGGCTTCGACGAGTGGATACTCGGCGGAAATCTTGTTTTTGCAGAATCGGCAGCGGCCGCCGAGGAAGAGCCATCCGAAGATTGGGACGTTTTCGCGCCATGTCAAGAGCGTGCCGCAACTGGGACAGCGTGATTGCGGACGAACAACATCAAGCCCCAAAGGCAGGCGATAGACCAGCACATTGGTCAATGAACCAATGCACGCGCCAAAGGCCATTACGAAGAGAACCTTAACAATTTCAGCAAGGAACATGAAGAGGGTGTAATTGTCGAGAGTCCAGGAGGATTCCCAAAGCCTGCCTGTACTTGTAGCGAGCAAGGGCAAGAGCAAGGACAGATCCAGAGGCGTCGGCAACTGGGCCAGGATGTTGAACGTGTGTACCAAATCGAGCATCGGCGTCCTTACCAACTCTCAGTCTGCAACCGGCAACACGCACACACAAGCACGGTTTGTGCGCACACCGATGGTACTTTCTATCGGCTAGCCGGACCGCGACCCTCGTGGAAACAAGGAGTAATCCGGGAATCACCTGTTCCCTAAAGGCTCACTGGCGTCGTCGGAATCCTGTGCATTATCAGGGGCTTCGCCGGGCTCGCTTTGGCCACCTTCTTCGAGAAGCTTGTTTAACTCTTCGACGCGGCTTTCGGCGTTGCGCAAGACATCTCGACATCGCTTGATCAGCTTCACGCTGGCTTCGTATCCCGCCAATGACTCTTCCAAGCCTGCGTCGCGGCGTTCCATTTTTTCGATGATTTCTTCGAGCTGGGCGAGGGCCTCGTCGAAGGTCATTGTCTCTTCGCGGCCAGACTCACGCTCCCCCTCACGCTCCCCCTCACGCTCCCCCTCACGACGAGCGGCAACCAGACCCGAAATTGGATCTAAAGCTGGATCCAAAGAAGCTGGTGGTACTGGTCGATTTGACGGCGTGGGTGCTTTGCTCACGAGGCAAATATACGCGAATGAACTGGGATGGAATGAACTGGTGTTAATGCGCTGGGAAGGAATGGTGGAGAAAAGTGAGCTTAGCCAAAGAGCCCGG
The DNA here is from genome assembly GCA_038240875.1 of Phycisphaerales bacterium. Classification (GTDB taxonomy): domain Bacteria; phylum Planctomycetota; class Phycisphaerae; order Phycisphaerales; family UBA1924; genus JBBRGG01. The sequence continues at coordinate 7,559 of JBBRGG010000018.1, forward strand.
GGCCGCCGGAGTCGCGCGAGGTGTTGCGTGAGGAAGACCGCCGCTTGGGGGCTGGCGGCATTGGAATGCCAGGCTTGGGCTGTTCCCGGACAGCGGCTGGGTTTGCTGCTGAAGTGGTCGTGGTGTCGGGTGTGCCTGTGACTGTAGATTGAACTGATCCGATGGCTGCCTTCGTTGTGAGTGTTTGGCCGGGGCGTGCGCGAGATGCGTCACGCAGGAGCGAGCCATCATCGAGGCGCGTCAAGGTGTACCCGCGATCTAGGACGGCGTTGGGATTAATCGCGGTCAAGTGGCGTTCGAGTGCGGTCAGGTGGGTCGCCGCGTCACGAAGGCGACTGGTGAAGATGTCATGCAGGGCACGCGCGGTTCGGTCGATGCGTTGTGCGTCGTCACGAGATAGCCATGCGGCTTTTACGCGTGCCTCGGCGGCTGCCAATTGCATGTGGCTGGTGGCATGGATCGATCGCGGATGATGTGCGGCAATAGTCTGGCGAGCCTGGCTTAGCCTTGTTTGCGAGGTGAAGAGGACTTCGCGCCACGAACGCATTGTGCGTTGCTGGGCCGAATCTAGTTGGGCGGCGGCATGCGCAATGATCGTGTGTGGTTCAGCGATCAACCGGCTTCTGCACGCGCCTATAAGTTGCTGCGATGCAAAGTCGATGTGCCGACGCGCAAGGCTCGATGCGCGGCGCGCGAGAGATTCGACTTGCCTTTCGAGGGCTGCGCCGTCGGGAGTGAGTCGCATGGCGGCTTGGGTGGGCGTTGCGCAGCGTTCGTCGGCGACAAGTTCGGCGATGGTTGTGTCGGTTTCGTGGCCAATGGCAGCGACGATGGGCAAGTGGCTTTCGACGATTGTCTGCGCGAGCGAGCGATCATTGAAGGCCCAAAGGTCTTCCATGGAGCCGCCCCCGCGCGTGATAAGGATGGCGTCGACTCCAAGGCGTGCGCGGTTGGCGTTGATCGTACGAATAGCGTCGGCGACTTCTGCAGCTGCTTTATCGCCTTGCACGCGAACGTCCGCGAGGAGGACGCCGACGGCGGGGCAGCGTTTGCGCATGGTGACGAGTACGTCTTGCAGCGCCGCTGCGGAGCGGCTGGTGATGATCGCGATTTTGCGTGGAAATCGAGGGACGGGTCGCTTGCGGTCTGGGCTTGTCCAACCAAGTGCGCGGATTTCTTCAACGAGTTGGCGGTAGGCAAGTTCGAGTGCGCCTGCGCCAACAGGCTCAACGCGATCGCAGACGAGGGTGACTTTGCCGCCGGGGGCGTAGAACTCGAGGCGGCCACGAACAACGACTTGCTGGCCGTTGGTAAGGGTGAAACCAAGGCGTTTGGATTGGCTTTGCCACATGGCGCAGCTGACGACCGCTTGCGCGTCTTTAAGATCGAAGTACCAGTGGGTGCGGTCACGAAAGCCGCTGATTTCGCCAATGACGCGAATGGGCGAGGGGACGCCGCTGCGAAGTGAGGCGTCGATGCGGGAAGCGATTTGCGAAACGGTGAATGGTGCGTCGGCAGCGATCGCTGCGTTTGCGGTGCTTGGCAAGGCAGTAGGTGCCGCCATTTTCTTTGGATCAAAGGGGAGTCGCGCCATCGGAGAACGATAGTGCTGCTGGGTGTTGGTGAATTTGCGGTGGATCGTGAAGAGCTTATCGGTGTTGTGTTACGGTGCCTTCGCAGGGGTGGTAGCGGCTGGAAGTGTGTTGGGAATTGGCGTAAATGGAGTTGTATTAGAAGAGGTTTGCGTGGGGGTTGAAGAGGTTGTTGGCGTAATGGGCGCGTTCGGCGTAATGGGCCTAACAGGCGTAATTAATTGGGAATTGGACTTTGCGGGCGTGAGCGACAAGCCAGCGGCGTGGGGCAATCGGATGCGCGTCGGACTTGCTGGAGCGTGTATGGTTGCTGCGCGCGGTGGCGTGGGCTGGATCGCAGCGTTTGATATTGTGATTTGTTGTTTCGAGACTTGATTGCTCGCTGGTATGGCTGGTGCTTTCAACGTAGCGGACTGGGCTTTGGGCAAGTCCAAAGTATCCGCGGCGGCGGCAGCTCGCGAGGCGGGCGTGCTCACGCCTGCAAATGTTGCGAGTGGAACAGAGGCGCGTGAATGAATTGATCGTGCGCGAGCGTACGCGGGGCCGTCGTTGGTGAAGGTACGGACCTGACCGACAAAGCCATATTCGCGGAGCCAGGCTTGGCGGCCATCTTCGAGGCGGCGGCACACGTCGCGCGTGGCACGTGGGCCGGATTGATCGATGGGCGACCATGGGTCGATTGCGACAACATAAGGACCAACACGGACGAGGGCACGCGCACGTTCGGAGCCAAACGCGCCAAAGGACTCGGCACCCGAGTTGCGGGCGTATGGGCCGTTGGCGTTGGTGAGTATGCGCGAAGACCAATCGACGCCATTAAACCCGGGGCGACGCACGTCGTCGGCGAAATTGGCGGGGTAGTTGGTGGGATCGAGTGGATCTGTGACGAGGAGATCGCCAGCAAAGACGTCATAGCCGATGGTGGATTGAGAGAGGAAGATGGATTCGGCGTCGTTTCCATCGATGAAGATGTCGCCTGCGAGCGAGGTAGAGGAGAACGCACACGAACTGAGTAGGAGGGAAAGGGTGAGGCGTAGAGCGGGTTGGTAGTTTCTGGAGTTTGACATAGGAATCTCGTTACTAATATGGGCTTTTTCGGCCTTGATTTGGGACTTACGAAGCGCACAAGTCAGTCCTACGCGGAAGTTGATTCGCGTTTCTGATTCACATCTATATGTACGCACACGCACATCGCGTAGATGTGATTCATGGATGGGCAAGCAAATTAGTGCGGCTTATTGAATGGACACCACGCTTGGCAGAATGCAACCGAAGTGAAATATGAAAGCGAATTCGGGGAGCATGTATGGAGGACTTATAACTCAAAGAGCAAGTCACGTGCAAAGGTGAGGCGCGAAAAGCACAACAGCCCTGGTCAGAAGACCAAGGCCGTGTAAAGTGCTCAAAATGATTGATGAAGAGGCATTAACGACTCAGATGGGTACACATGAGTTGTGATGCCGGAGGCAAATTACCAGCCGCCGCCGCGTCCACCACGATCGCCACCACCGCCGCCGCGACCGCCACCACCACCGCCGCCGCCGCCGCCGTAACCACCACCACCGCCGCCGCCACCACCACTGTATCCGCCGCCACCGCCGCGACGACCACCGCCACCACCACCGCCGCCGCCCCCGAAGCCACCACCGCCGCCGCCGCCAGTCTTGGGACGAGCTTCGTTGACGGTGAGGTCACGACCCATGAAGTTCTGACCATTGAGAGCGTTGATGGCGGCTTGAGCCTGAGCATCATCGGCCATCTCAACAAAACCGAAACCTCGAGGACGACCCGTGTCACGATCCATAACCAAGGAGACGGAAGTTACTTCGCCATGCGCGGAGAAGACATCGCGTAGCTCGGCCTCGGACGTGGAGAACGACAGGTTACCAACGTAAAGCTTCATTCCAACCTCGAATCATTTGCCCGAAACAATGAATCACCGTGCGAAGACTCGGGCAGAGATCGAGCGTCGGTCGTCGCGGAGGACGTCCAAATTTGGACAGAAAGACTCCGCAGCTGATAAACTCTAGGCAAGTTCGCCAACCAAGGCCTCCTGCCCTTTCGCAAAATGTCGATGTCTAGTAAACACTGGCCATTACGCATAATGTACACCAAATTCAGATTTGTTTACATGAAGAAGTTAATCTGCGGATCGCGTACCCCGTATCTTCACCGAATTCGATGGTAAAACTTCGCATTGTGCCATGGTAAGGCACGCCGTACGTGTACCATCTTGTACGCGTAGGAGGAGCGGGCACATCCAACCCTCACATATGCCAGGACGGCACGCGTGACACGCCTAATTGTATCTCTTCGAGGTCTATTTCCTTTGCCAGATATTCTTCCCTGCCTGTTTTCAGTTGACTTCCCATCACTTTGACATCTGGAACTTCATGACTCAAGCAAGCTTCAGCCGCAGCGGTACGGACGGCTGCATCATCCTCGAAGGATTTATAGGCGTTTCACGAGTGCGTGACATGTTCGGTCAGCACACGGAGGCACCACTATGACCACACACGCTTCGAGCCCATTTGACGCACTCGCAAATTCTGGCAGTGCAACTGTTTCAGACACGATAAAGCCCTCGCCGATTTCTACGGCTGGTGCGGTTTCCGTCAATCGTACGATTGACGTAGTCGCGCTGAACACGGACGATAACTACGATATTGATGCTGTGGCGGCCGACGATCACGCTGTCCACGGATCGGATCGGTTAAGCAAATCCGACCGCAAGTTGCGGATCATCAACCTTTTGGCTGTGTTGATTCCGTTTGCGGGATTTGCTGGCGCGATGCTGCTTTCCTGGGGATACGGATTTAACTGGACGCAGTTTGGAATCTTCGCCGGGATGATCCTGTTTACGTCCTTTGGGATCACGGTTGGGTTCCACCGGTTGTGCACTCACAAAGCGTTTCGCACGCCTGCCGCGATTCGATACACATTCGCCGTCGCTGGGTCGATGGCGGTGCAAGGTCCGGTGATTCGCTGGTGTGGCGAGCACCGCAAGCACCACCACCACAGCGACACCGAGCTCGATCCACACTCGCCACACATGGGCGAGAATGGCTCTTGGGGCGAAGGGTTTAAGGCGACGATGTATGGCGCGTATCACGCGCAGTTTGGTTGGCTGTTGGCCGCTCGCAGCCGAGCTGGTCGCGGGCTAGGCAAGTACACCAAGGATCTGCGTCAAGATCCGGTTCTGGTCGCTGCGAACCGTCAATTCTTGTTCTGGGTCGCAATGGGTTTGGTGATCCCGGCGATCTTGGGTGGCGTGCTCACCATGACCTTCATGGGAGCTCTGATGGGCTTCTTATGGGGCGGTCTGGTCCGTATCCTCTTGGTTCACCATGTCACGTGGAGCGTGAACTCGGTGTGTCACTTGTGGGGCATGAAGCCCTTTGATAGCCATGATGAGAGCCGCAACAATCCGATCGTCGGGATTCTCGCCTTTGGCGAAGGTTGGCACAACAACCATCACGCATTCCCGACGTCGGCTCGCCATGGGCTACGTTGGTGGGAGCTGGATTTGTCGTACGTCCTGATCCGTGCGTTGGCGCTGGTTGGCTTGGCCAAGGATATTAAGGTGCCGGACAAGGAACGCATCGAGCGGAAGTTGAGTGTTGATCGGGATCGTCGCAAGGCTTCATGATGATCTAAAGGCAGTGAGTTCTTGAAATACAAGAGGGCTCTCGCAAGGTGCGGGAGCCCTTTTTGTTTCCAGGTATTTACGTTACTTGGATTTATATTGACACATCATGAACCACTGTCATGATCGATCGAATCAATGATCCATCTGGTTGCGGCTCGATAGCGTTCTGGATCGCCGAACGTGCGTGCTGAAATGAGTGCGCCTTCGAGTGTACCGATGATCGCCTTGGCCGCAGATGCGGGGTTGGATTTTATTGTAACACCTGGAGATTCTCGGGCAGATTCGAGAAGTGTCGTGAGCCAGCTTTTTAGCATCGCGAAAGAACCCAAGCACTTCTTGTTAGATGTGAGCTGGGAGCTTCTCAAAATCAGACACGAGTATGCCGCAAAGGCAGATTCACTTGCCGGTATCGAGGGGTTTACGAAACAAGTCCGTGAACGCATCGAGCTTTCTAAGTGGTGTTGAATCTGATGCATCAATGCTGGATAGCTCCTCGGTGAATGCGGCACGATATCGCGCGAGGCCGGCGAGGCCGATTTTTTTTCGTTAGGAAGTGGTAGTGGATCCTTGCGGTTTTGATCTTTATTTGTCTGCAAGATCGTGGTAACTGAAGGCATTGAATCCAACGGTTTGCATCAACTCTTGCGCCACATTCGTGAGCTTGATGCGAGTCGTGCTGTCTGCCATGCTGGGTCTCCGTCGCCAGGCTACTGGCACAAATCCTATCGTTCTAGCTTGTGGGTTGCGTGCGTGATCGCAACGCCTGCCCTGATTGCTGCGGCGATGAGAGCGCCCTCTGCGATCTCCTGATCGATTGCGACTGCGGATACACACCGCAGCGTCGACGGGCTGGTTTGGGAAGTGAGCTGCGAAGTCGTCTCTTTACACGAGCCGGGCGGCTTCTGCGATGGTCGAACGATGAAGCTGAACGAGCAGCTCTGAAGGCAGTTTCGGGCTGATATACCCTCCCGCGAGCGCGAAAGCGATAGGTATGCGCAGCGCCTTGGCCCAGCTAAAGACCATGCGCTCGCGTTCGGCGAGAATGTTGGCGGTGATACCGGGGAGGCCGCCGGTAAGGCAGTCTTCGAACGGGTCCATGCCGGCGTTGTAAAGGCAAAGTCTGGGTCGCGGGTTGATCGCCGAAGCGAGATCAAGCGCCGAAGAGATCGCGGCGAGGTAGCGATCCGCGTGGTCAACGAGTACGAGTGTGGCATTGGGCGTCGATGGGTAGAAATCGAACTCGCTAACGGAGATGTCGAGCTGGATAATGGCGGGGCGGCTCGCGATGAGGGATGCCGTGCCGCCGCCGCAGTGTGCATCGAAGTCGAGGATGAGCACCGAATCGCACCCGGCGTCGAGCGCAGCTTGCGCCGCGATCACCAGGCCGTTGAACGTGCAGAAGCCTTTGCCGTAGGTTCGTTGGGCGTGGTGGAGCCCGCTGGAGAGCGAACCGGCTACGCCGCAGTTGAGGGCGGCGAGGGCGGCGTCTACCAGACCGCCGTTGGACGCCAGGACCATGGTCCAAAGCCCAGCGTCCCACTTAAAGCCTTGTGACTGTGCCGTATCTTCAGGCTGTCCGGTTCTGACAGCGTCGACGTAGGCGAGCGAGTGTACCTTCAGCAGCAGGTCGATCTCGCAGGACCGAGGCTCGACGAGCGTGATTTTCGCAATGGGATTAGCGTCCAGCGACAATGCGATCCAGGCGGCTTTCCGCGTGGTGTCGAAGCTGTGGCGTGCAAGCACGTATTGCGGGCCGTAATAGACTGGGACCATGGCGCGTCACTCTCCCTTCGTTTGAAATACTACCGTCGAATCGTACTATGGGGCTCTTGCCGGAGTGCGCGATCGCGGTCAGGCTATACCGGCTTGCCGCTGCCAATACTTGGCCGAGAACGACACGATGTTCAGCATTGCACCCAGACGCTTTGACTTTATGATGTTACGATCAATACGCGGGTCACGAAGAAAATCGCATGGTTGAAGGACATGTAGGTTTCGTAGTCATTAGCGGTGTGGTCGATGAATGTCTTTGGATTGAACGACCCATTGGCATTGACTAGGCCTTCGACATCGGAATGTCCAGAATCGATTTGATCAAGAAACGTGGCGAGGGATTGTGCTTTGGAGACGTCGACTTGGAATGCCTTGATGAGCCCGATCGAACCGAGTTCATTCTGCGACGCGTTCATTATTTCGGTTCGCTGGGCTGTGACAATCACGGATCCGCAGCGTTGAAGGATCAAGCGAGAGGTCGCTTTCCCCAATGCCACTGGTTCCGCCAAGGATCAAAACCGTCTTGCCTGTAAAGTCGTTGGACATGCTGAAACTCCTGCATGGTTGAAAAACATGCAGGAATACGCCACTACTTAGTAAATAGTAAAAATTTCAAATGGAATTTGCCACTTCAACGGGTCAATGCTAGCTTTGGGCACAGTTTATATAACTGTCGCACACTAACTGCGATCAACAGTCGTGGATACAACTCTGGCATCACTCTCGCATCCAGCGTTCGACTTCATCGGCAGTCTTTGGGATGTCGCGCGTGAGGACTTCGCACCCGCCATGCGTCACGAGAACATCGTCTTCGATGCGGACGCCGAGGGCTTCATCAAGGAGGTAGAGGCCCGGCTCGATGGTGATGACCATACCGGGCTGGAGTGGGCCGTCGGGTGTGATGTCGTGGGTTTCGAGGCCGAGTTGATGGCCTATGCCGTGGAGATAGGCGTCTTGAAGTTTTTCGCGGCGGAAAATATCGCGTGAAGCCTTATCTACTTCGTACATCGTTACCCCCGGCTTGACTGCGGCGATCGAGGCAAGTTGTGCTTCGAGGACCAAGTTATAGATGTACTTCTGGCGGTCGGAGAAGGTGCCATTGGTGGGGAAGGCGCGTGTGACATCTGCGTGATACCCGGCGACTTTGGTGCCCGCGTCGATGACTAAGACTTGGTTGGCAAGGATGGGTGCGTTGTTGGCGCGATAGTGGAGAACGCAGGCGTTAGCGCCGGTGCCGACGATTGGGCCATAGGCGTGACCGTCGCCGCCGGCGTCCTCGAATGCGCGAGTGATTGCACGAGTGACATCGGTTTCGTTTGCGCCAGGTTTGATCGTGCGCGCTGCGGCGTCGTATCCGGCTTTGGTTGCGCGCATTGCCGCACGCATGATGGCGATTTCTTCTTCGCCTTTGATGGCGCGAAGGCGAGCGAGTAGGTCGGTCTTATCTTCGATTGCTACGCCTGGGATTCGTTCTGCGGCCTTGCGGAACGTGACAAGATCGGGCGACACGGGCGCTTCGTGCCTTGCGAACTGGTGCAAGCACGCGGCACGCTTGCTCCTGCGGATTGCACCGGAAAAGATCGTGGAAAAGCTGGATGTGCGCTGGACGGTATCAAAGCCATGGCGCGACTTGAGCGCCGAGTTGATCGGGTCGCGGTAGCCTTCCCATGCTTCGAGTTCGATATCGCGTGGCTTTAGGAAGAGGACGCACCCACGTTCGGGATTCTCGGCTCTCGCGTCAAAGAGAAGGATTGCACCAGGTTCATTTGCGATGCCGGTGAGGTAGAAGAAGGATGGTTCGACCTGAAAGTCTTCGCTGTGAGCGTCGCCCGCGTAGACAATGCCGACTGCTCCTTCGAGCGCGGTTTGCACGCGACGGCGGCGGGCTTGATACTCCGTGACGTTGACGGCGAGCTTTGCACCTTGGCTAATTTGATCAGTTTGACTTTGTTGAACAGTGTGCGTCATGTGGACGAAGTCCTTGTAAAAGAATCAGTCATAGACGCGATTGATTCCATTGAGCCTTTGCAACCGGCTCGATGCGCACCCAATCACGCGTGATGTGCACGACCGCTCGGCCAAGGGTCACGCGGCGTGGATGCCCCTTGGCATCATGCACAAGTGTAACCAGGTTTCGCAAGGAGTCCGAACCGATAGCGTCCATGCTTTTGGCTTTGGTAACGCTACGGATCGCGCGATGCAAGACCTCGGCGACGACGTAGGCAGACTCGTGGCGCAGGCCGTTGATTGGCTTTACTTTGGATCGGTTGCCACGGGCCCATTGGATGGCGTCGCCTTCGACGTGCCTTTGATCCCACACGACCTTGACCAAAGGTTCGACCGCGCGAACCAAGTCGGCGGCGTGTTCGGCAAGGCTGGCGAAGTTTGCCTGGGCTCCGGGCAATCGTTCATCGAGTGTTGGCAGAACTACGTGCCGAAGCCATGAGCGCGTACGCGTAGTATCAGCGTTGGTCGCGTCTAGATTCCAATCCCAGCCCGCGAGTTTGCAGATTCGCTCGCACGCGCCGCGCGAAACGCCAAGCATTGGCCGGATCAGTGTGATTGCGTGTGGTATTGAAGTAAGTTCGTTAATGAACATGCGCTTGGAGTGTGACGCGATGCCTCGAAGGCCGCGGATGCTTGTGCCACGCATGATGCGCATGAGGACGGTCTCGGCTTGGTCGTCGGCGTGGTGTGCGGTGGCAAGGGTGTGCACGCCGATTTGATTGCAGAGGCGAGCGAGCGCGTCGTAACGAAGATCGCGTGCGACGGCTTCGAGATTACGGCTGGATTGATTGGTTTCGGTGGCGAGCTTGGCGGGGAAGACTTCGGCATGGATGAATTCCACGCCGAGGTAAGTTGCGAGTTGTTGAGTGCGGGCGCAGTCTTGCTGGGCTTCTTCCCGCGTGCGCAGATCGTGAACGATGTGGCCAAGGACGAGTCGGTGGGTTGCTTTGGGTTGTGGCTGAGTTCGTGTTAATGTGATTGATGTGGTTGATGTGGTTGATGTGGTTGATGTGGTTGATGTAGATGATGCTGAGCTGTTCGCTGGAGTCAAGTTTGATCCGACTGCTGCGGCGAGCGCGATTGCAAGTGCGCTCGAATCACACCCACCTGAGCACGCGATAAGTGTGCCTTGATCGGCTTGGGCATTGTGCTGAGATAGGCGTCGCCATTCGCGAGCTATTGAGCGGACGCCTGGGTCTGGCCTTAGGAGCGAAATTGTTTCTCGACAGAGTGGCACGAGGTACTGTAGAATGATTCAGGTCCGAACCGGGGCGGAGCCGCCGAGGGACAGTTGCTGCCGACTATTGCCAAGGAGGGCACGCGTGAAGACTAGTAGAGATCAACAATCGCAAATCGCGAGCGTGATGAATACCGAAACTGCGGAAGAAGAGACTCACCAAATAGTTGGCCCGCAGGTTGGCCCGCAATTTGGGCCGCAGGTTGAACCAACATTGAAATCAAATGAAGCCGATGTGGTGATCGTGCCACCGACACCCGACCACACGCAAACCTCGCCTGTCAACCAAATGCCATATGAATCAAGCATGCCTTTGATGGATTCCAAACTATTCACTGATGAGGTTGGCGTCGCAACAACTGGCAGTGTGAATTCGAATGGTCCAGGATCGCGTTCGCTTTCGCCAAGTGAATGGATGGGGCAATCGTTGGTAGTCGCACTGGTGCTGGGCGGCGTCGCGCTTGTTGCGTATGGATGGAAATGCCGAATGCTCGCGCGTTCAGGGATGAACTCGCGGACAGCGCAGTTGGCTCGTCACGATTCGGCTCGTCACGATCAGGCTGGACGTGATTTGGCTGGACGTGATTTGGCTGGACGTGATTTGGCTGGACGTGATTTGGCACAGGCTCAGCGTTCACGCGTGCCACAGGCTCGCACGGCACAAGGCACGCCCTTTGATCGCAGCGAACTAAACTCAACGGCGCCTCAACCCACGGCACGAACCCTTCCCAGCGATCTTCGCGAAGAGCTCGACCAACTTCATCAGCACATCGCCAACCATCGCGAAGAGATCAATTCGCTTGCGCAACTCTTCGACAATTTGCACACACAGCACGAGCAACTACGCAGTCAGTTAAGCACGCACACACGCGAGAGTGCCTTGCAGGCACAGCCGGGCAATGGTCCAGCGCACGGGTTTGCTAGCCGTGACTCGGCACGCAGCTTTCATGTAGAACCCAAGTCGTTCTCACAAAGCGGGCAACAGCGAGCGAGCACTGAAGACGTGACCAATTCGCAAGAAGCCATGCAGCGGCGGGTGCTCGCGCTCGCGGATCGTGGCATGAGTGTCATCGCGATTTCGCGCGACGTAGGCATGCCTACGGGCCAGATCGAACTCATCATGAACCTTCGGCGGGCGTCAACATCGCAGGCTTGAGGCCGCTAATCCAAGATAAGTTAGAGCGCGAACTCTTAAACGAATCATTCTTGAAACACGGCCGAAACTCGCGCAAAGAAATAAAGCTAAATCCAACTCTCGCAGAGAGGTAATACCCAAGACAGACCTGATTACAAATTAGATTCGAATCACAACTCATGTGGCGTCCGAATTATGCGCTCGATGTCGCATTACGATTTACCTTGCAAATCACCTTGCGAGTCACCGCGTCGAGTGCAAGCACCTCAAAGATGACATGGGCCGCGAAGAAGGCTGTAATTCCTGCGACATCTCGATCCGGGAGCACTTCGACAACATCACCGCCCACAACATTGAGCCCGGCACACCTGCGAAGCAAGCCAAGCGCCTGCGCCGATGTGAGCCCACCCGGGCAAAGCGTGCCCGTGCCTGGCGCGAAGGCTGGGTCGAGCGCGTCGACATCGAACGTGACATACGCGGGGCGGTTTTTATTCGTGGCGACAAAGTCAAGCACTGCTGCGCGAGCCGTCCCTTCATCTTCGATGACGACTTCGGCGGGAAGGATCTGGATGCCAGTGGACCGTGCATAGTCCAGATCGCTCGCAGCGTTCAGAGGCCCGCGCACGCCTATCGACAGCATCGCCTTGGGGTCGATCAACCCTTCTTCGATAGCACGGCGGAAGGGCGAGGCATGGCCCCAAGTTGCGCCCCATACGCTATCGACCGTGTCGAGGTGTGCATCAAAGTGAACCACCGCGAGGCCTTGCTGTGGGCCGAGCTTGCCTGCGGCTCGCAAGCGTGCGACCGTTGCCTTTATGTTGGCGTACGCGATGGAGTGATCGCCGCCGACGGCGAAGAGCTTAGCGGGTGCTGAATTCGCAGGGTTTTGCGTGAGTTCGGCGGCCCAGGTCGCTACGCCATCGAGTGCGGCTTTGAGTTCGTACGGGCTCACTGGTGCGTCGCCCGCGTCAGCAATTGACAGAACTTCGCACACGTCCACTTCGTGGATAATGTGGAATCGCTTGACGTATTGCGACGCGTCACGCACGGCTCTTGGCCCAAACCGTGCACCGGGGCGATAGGTGACGCCAGCATCGTGGGGCACGCCAAAGATGAGCCAATCGAGCGCCGAGGCTTCAGTCAGAGAGAGGGTTTCGAGAAGTGGATAGCGGCAGAAGGTGCTCACGCCCGCAAAGCGAGGGGTACGGCGAGGATCGGGAAGTCGCGTTGGCATGACGCCAATGTAGCGTTGCTTTCACTGGCTTGCTCGCATTACTGACTTGATGTAGTTTCCGTTACCGCTCAATTTATGCTGGTCATGCGAGCTTCGATTGCTACGGCTCTCAGGTACTCCAGTGGGCGTGAACGCGACGGTCTGTCCAGAGTGTGGCAACAATGTCACCGGATAGACCGTTCCCGGGATGCATAGCCCATCATTCGCTGGCGTGTATCAACCGCCACAGAATCTCTTCTAGAAGCCGCCAACTTCGATGAGTTAGATGTACTAGGACTGCGAATTTAGATCAACGTGCGCTACGCGATCTCTCACGAATTCCTCGCAACTACTCACGCGTGCCACGCGACGGTCATACCCGGTGCGCCCGTAGCGACGTCCCCACTTTCGCGCATCGACGCGACCGGATAGCCGCTGTAATCCAAGCTGAAAGCGCCCGCCGGGCGATGATTGCCGGAAAGCCCTAGGCCGCCAAAGGGCAGCGCGCTGCTCGCGCCAGCGGTCCCTGTGTTGATGTTGATGCACCCGGCGCGAGCTTCATCAAAGAAGCTTTCCGCCGCAGCGTTGTCTGTAGTGAAGATCGACGCCGCAAGGCCGAAGCGTGTTGCATTAGCTTGCTCGATTGCTTCATCGAGCGTGTTTACAACAGAAACGCGAACAACTGGGCCGAAGATCTCTTCGTCGATCCCGGCGTGTGCCCAAAGTGCGAGGCCACTCGCACCGCCTTCGCCTGCCCCTACTGCTTCTGCCCCTACTGCTTCAAATCGGTCAACTCGCACGACGCCCGGCGAGACGAACCAGCCTTGGTCATGCACTTGTGCCTGGAGTCGTTCGCAAGGCACGAGCACCTGTCCACCGGTACGCTGCATCGCCGCAAACGACGCGAGGACGCTATTCATCGCCCCTGCCGAAACCAGCGGACCCATGAAGATTGGCTTTGACGTGTCCGCTGGATCGCCGATTGTTAGATCTCTCGCGCCCTTGCACAAGGCCTCGATAAACTTCTCGGCAAACCGTGGCTCGTTCACGCTGCCACGCTGCACGATAATCCGCCGCGTGCATGTGCAGCGCTGGCCCGTGGTGATAAACGCGCAGCGAACGCACTCGGTCAGGGCCTGCAATGGATCTGCGTCGGCGAGCACCACAGCAGCGTTGTTCCCACCCATTTCGAGCGCGACGAGCCTACCCGGTCGATCCAAGTTTGCCTGCATGATTGCACGGCCAACGGGCCACGAACCCGTGAACATGATCGCGTCGATGCCTTCGTGTGACACCAAAGCCCGCGCGACATCCGCGCCGCCTTGGACGACGTTGACGACGCCCGCCGCGAGTTGGTCGCCAATCTCATCGCGGATCGCTTCATGCAACCAAGAACCGAGCAAACGCCCGACTCCTGGAGCCTTGTCGCTGGGCTTGAACACAACCGTGTTTCCGATCGCGAGCGCGGGAACGATGTGCCCATTGGGCAAGTGCGCGGGAAAGTTGTAAGGCCCCACTACCGCCGCGACGCCATGAGGCTTAAAGACGCACCTGCCCGCACGTGTGCCCACCGGCGCGACATCAAAGCCAGCGACTCGCGCCCACGCGCCGCGCGGATCAAGCGTGATGCTTACTTTCGTCGCGAGTAACTTTGCCTCGGCGAGCGCGTCCCAGTACACCTTGCCGACTTCGTCGCGGATCAACGCCGCCATCTCGGCCTCGCGGCTGGTGGCAATAGTCGCAAAACGCTTTAGCGCGGCGAAGCGTTTCTCTTCACCCGCGCGCCGCCATGCTGGTAACGCAGCTCTTGCCGCCACCACTGCGAGAGCCACATTCGACACGCTTGACGCGCCGCTCCAAACTACGCGCGAAGAGTGCGCGGGGTTGCATGATTGCAATATGACTGCGTCGTTGGCGGTACGGGCATCGAGCCAGACGCCGCCGACAAGATCTCCAAACGCCATGCCACTGTCCATGCGTTCTTTCTCCTTTGTCAGACGGTTCGTGCGTTGGTCTGTGTTGCTCGCGTACAGGTTTACTTGCTTGGTTTGATTGCTTTGCGCAAGGCCTTCGCCCTGGCTTTTTGCGGTAAGGATGCGGTAATTGGCTCTTCCGCAATCATCCTTGGCAAAGGAGTCACGCCACCAGCAAGCCCAGGCGTAGCCCCGAGCAGCGTTGCCATTTCTTGGGTCACGCGCATCACCCAGCCATCGGATCCTTCTTGCAACATGTAAGGCCCTTCGACCGCACGAAACTCACCCTCGCTGGTCG